>JAQGHK010000433.1 GCA_028288875.1 Phycisphaerales bacterium
CCATGAAATAGCCACCCACTTTCCGTCCGCAGAAATGCGGACGGAAAGTTTCCACGGACCGTCGCCCCATCTTCTTTCGCGCCGGACTTCGTATAACTAAGCGGAGCTACCCAATGCACGTTAAGGAACTCTGGCGATATCCGATCAAAACGATGGCCGGCGAACAACTTCAACGGGCGCGGGTTGGCCCCCTCGGGATTGAAGGGGACCGCATCGTGCACGTCGAGAACGCCAAAGGCCGGTTGATCACCTCGCGTTCCCACCCGCGTTTCCTCGGCCACCATGGCTCGCTCGGGCCCGAAGGGGAGCCCCGGGTCGACGGTCTGCGGTGGGACTCAGAAGAGGTCAACATGTGGGTGGCCGACACTGCCGGAGCAGGCGCAAGATTGGTGCGCAACGACGGCAGCGAGCGTTTCGACGTGCTGCCTCTGCTGGTGGCGACCGACGGGGCAATTACTGCGTTCGGCCACGACACCCGCCGCTTGCGGCCCAACATTGTCGTCGGCGGCGTCGAAGGATTAGCCGAGCGCCACTGGCCGGGAGGGTGCCTGCGGATCGGCAAGGTGCGGATTGGCGTTCAAGACCTACGGCTGCGCTGCGTCATGACCTCATACGACCCCGATACGTTGGCCCAGGACAAGGAGATCACGCGATCGATTTACGAACGCTTCGA
The DNA here is from genome assembly GCA_028288875.1 of Phycisphaerales bacterium. Taxonomy (GTDB): domain Bacteria; phylum Planctomycetota; class Phycisphaerae; order Tepidisphaerales; family Tepidisphaeraceae; genus RYN-431. The sequence goes on from JAQGHK010000433.1 coordinate 674, forward strand.
AGGCAAGCTTGCACTTAACTGCTTCGTCATTGAAGGCGGCGAAATCGCCGTCGGCGATGACGTAACGCTGGAAGGCCAGACGCACCAGCCGTAAGTCGCTGCCGGTGGAAGAAGTGGGGCGGGAACCCAACAAAAAAGGCCGGCCCTTGCGGGTCGGCCTTTCGATGCTCGGGACAGGGGTCGAACACGCCATCGGTCTGCTAAGGAAAGCGGGAAAAAACTGCCACGCGCTGCGAAAGGCGCTGCACTTACATCTCGCCAACGTGCAGTTGCCATGATTGAGCGAGCCCATCGCCGAATGGTGGAGGCGTCGTTCTTCTACGAACTGACCCAGGCCGCAGAATCGCATCTGGCAGCACCGCGGAGCAGGTTGGTTAGGCGATCGGCCGAAGGTGCTGCTTCAGGATCTCAGTGAGCATGGCGGTAGCAACAGTCGTAGCGGTCTGCCCGAGCTTCCCTAAGGTCGCCAAAGTGAGCTTCTGCGCGATCGTTGGTGTCGATTCGATATTCCGAATGTAGTTTTCCCCGAACGGCGTAAGCCAAACCGTTCCAATAACGGCGAGGGGTGGTTCGCCGTTATCACCGCGATGTAGTTGCTTGGTCACCGCGCCGACCATCCCAAAACCTTGAAGGAATGTTGCGGCGGCGAGGATCTGTTGGCGGTCATATCCTAGGCCGCTCTCGATGAGGTGGACGTCCCAAGCCGCGTCCTCGCCAAAGTGTGGTGAGTTCTCGTGCAGCCAAACCAGCAACTTCAGTTCTGACTCATTGATCTTGGCTTCCATCAGCCCAGCTTAGACAGGGTGACCATTCCTCGATAGCAATTGGCTATAAACAGAGTCATTGTTTCTACAACTATTACGTTGAAAAGGGCGACTTGCGCGGTAATGTACACGGGTCCGAACGAACGTTCGGCATGTGTAACATCAGCCGGGAGACGCCATGACGACCGCCAATCCGCTCTTCGTAGAATACATCCGAGTCAGCACCCAGAAGCAGGGGAGATCGGGTCTCGGCCTCGAGGCTCAGCAGAAGATGATCGCCGATCACATCGCTGGCGTCGGCGGGAAGATCGTCGGCCAGTTCGTTGAGGTGGAGTCCGGCAGTCGGCATGAGAACCGCCCCGAACTGCGCAAGGCGCTGGCCATGGCCCGCAAGCTCAAGGCGACTTTGATCGTGGCCAAGTTGGATCGCCTCGCCCGCAACGTGGCGTTCGTCTCCGCTCTGCTGGATACGCCTGGTGTCGAGTTCCGTGCGGCCGACTTCCCGAACGCATCACGAATGATGATCCAGCTGCTGGCCGTGTTCGGCGAGTACGAACGCGACATGATCGGCAAGCGGACCAAGGACGCCCTCGCTGCCCGCAAGGCGCGTGGCTTCGCACTCGGCAACATCGCAAATCTCAACCAAGGACAGTCGGACATTGCCGAACAGAACAAGGCCAAGGCAGCGGCAGAGGCCGAACGATTGCGGCCGATCATTGAGCATGCTCGCCGTGCTGGCCATACTTCGGTGCGGGCGCTGGCTGCTCACCTTAACGACCGCGGCTACACCACCGAGCGCGGCAGCTCGTGGCACCCAACCAGCATCGCCCGCGTGCTCGCCCGGCTCGACGGCCGGCGGGAGGTGGCGGTGGTCGCCTGATCGCAACATCGCCCGCCAGCGGCCCGGTGGTGCGGCCCAACGTCAGGGCTGGAAGACACTAGACGGGCCGAAAATCCCTAAAAACAGGACAATATGTGCTCTTAGGCGTGACCATCATCTCGCCGGATAAATCGTCGCAACGGCGTGGATGCAGCCCTGGCGATTCTCGAAAAATTTTCCGGCGGTGTGCGATCCACAGAAGGGCCGCAACGGCGTGATGGCGAGTCATGTTGCTTTTTATAGGTGCCCCGGCCGTCTTGCCCATCGAAACGAGTTCACTTCTGGCGAGGGTGCATTGGATTCGAGATAAATTTTTAGATAGCGGCAAGAGGACAAAACAGGTCAGCAGACAGCCGAATACCGCTTAGTCAAATTTTGCTGGGCATCGCGGCCCCTTTGCTTGGGGCTTAATATCAAGCAGCAATCGGTTTAACTGTTAAGGTAGGTTGTCGGCCTATCTTGGTGCTTAATGATTCTCATCGTCGACGACACGCCAGACATTTGCGGTCTTTTGACTGCGGTCGCCACCAAACTTGCGTTGACGGCGGGTATAAAGCCCTCGAGTGGCTTAGCGATCACCGCCCGTCCCTGGTGTTTTTAGATGAAGACATGCCTGACATTTCGGGGCTCAAGGTGTTGGCGATCATCCGTGCCGATCCGGCCATGGACGGCATTCCGATCATCCTGCACACGGCGATATGTGACCCTGAGCTGGACGTTGAGGCGCGGAAGCTTGGCGCATATAGGACAATGATCAAAGGCAGCTATAAAATTGATGAGCTGGTGGCGGTCATCAAACAGTTTGCGTTCCCTGGTGATCTGACTCCGCCCGTTGCCGCGTGATCCGCCGCTAGGCCGCTCGAGGCGATAGCCTTAACAGGTACGTGGCCTCGATATTATTTCTGCCAAACCTCCACCGTTCGATGTCGTACGACACTTCAATCCAACCGATTTGTTTTTGTCTAACATAACGCTCAGGGTTCGTTTAGACTGATTCGATGCTTCGTTTTCCCTGAGAGGCATGCTCAGACGGCTCGGTAACGCACGTCAATGGAGTGTTCATGCGACTTGGTGATTTTATTGAGTCGAACCTTGAACTGGTTCTAGTCGAGTGGGAAGTCTTTGCTCGAAGCATCGCCGCCGGTGAGAAAATGGACGTGCCGGCCCTGCGTGATCACGCGCACGACATCCTCAAAGCCACGACACACGACATGCGGTCTTCACAAGACGCCGGCGAGCAAAAGGAAAAGTCCAAAGGTCGCCGCCCCCTCCAAGACGGCAGTGCAGCTCTTAATCTCGCATCAGAACTGCACGCGATCGACCGGCTCGGGTCCGGCTTTGATCTCTTAGAGGTCGTTTCGGAGTACCGCGCGTTGCGTGCGAGCGTGCTCAGGCTCTGGCACGAGAGTCGCCCGGCCGCGCACGAAACCGATCTCGCAGACGTGACCCGATTCAATGAATCGATTGACCAACTGGTGACCAAGGCCGTTCAGAGCTACACCAAGAAAGTCGATCAGGCCCGTGATATGTTCTTGGCGATTCTCAGTCACGACCTTCGAAATCCACTCAATTCTATTGCAATGTCCGCCGAGGTGCTTCCTCATGTGGGGCGGGATACCGGAGATGCGCATAAATACGCTGACCAGATCGCCACCAACGTGTCGGTAATGGGCCGCATGATCAGTGACCTTCTCGACTACACCCGAACACGTCTTGGCGCGGGCATGCCGGTCTCTCCGGAGTCAATGGACTTGGAAGCCTTAGGCCGCGAACTTTTTAATGAGTTCTGTACCGCTCACCGCGACCGAGAGATCCGGTTTGGGGCCAGCGGCGACCTCCACGGCGAATGGGATACTGATCGGGTCCGGCAGGCGATATCGAATCTGATGGGCAATGCGATCCAGCACGGCTCCCCCAGCCAGCCCGTGGAACTGAACCTTCGCAGCGATGAGCCCGATGTCGTGATCGAGGTTCATAATGGCGGCGAGCCGATCTCACCCGGCGAACTGCCCAAGATCTTCGATCCGCTGATCCGCGGGTCGAGCGCTGGTCAACCGAAGAAGAATCGCCCCGGCAGCATCGGTCTAGGTCTGTACATTGCCCGCGAAGTTGCCAAATCCCACAGTGGTCGCATCGACGTCACCTCGACTGCTGAGGAGGGCACCAGCTTTACGATTCGCATTCCCCGTCATGCGAAAGCAACTTCAGCCCCGCCGGTCATGGACGAGCAGCAGATTCGAAACATGTAGCCCTGAACGACCGCGTCTTATCGTGCCTCGCGGCCACGCTCATACCTGCCGCTCTGTCATCGCGGCGAAATCACCAACACGCGCTTGATTTCGGTCGACCGATTTAGTCCCCAGCCGGCGTGGTTTTCTTCCACGCATATTGTGCTGGCCCGGGCGGTCCCTTCCTTCCTTTGGCGATCAAAAGCTTGGCTTGGTGCCCACTAAGGTTCATCGCTCTCTCGCGTTCGTGCCCAAGTGCGATCAACCGATCTACTTGGTAAGTCGTGGCCGGCCGCCTGTCTTCGAGGTTTGCCATGATCACTGCTATGAAACCGGAATTTTCACTCGATTTCAACTGGTACAGTAAACGCGCCTAGGATTTTGCAACATTCAAGGCATCGGGCTGGCCGCGATCGCGTTTTTCACATCGAAGCGAAAGACATGAGCATTATGACAACCCAACGGCGTCGCCATCGTCAAGCATTGGCTTTTCTTTTAATCCAGAGTCGTCTTATGGAGTCACGAGTGCTGATCGGCTCCGGCCAAAAGCGTCATCAAGAAGAGGGAATTGCGCTAATGCGAAAGACGCTTTCGCGGTGGAGCCGGTTCCAGTGGAGCTATTTCGTCCCGTCGTTTGACTTTCGCGGAAATTGACCGAATCGCAGTTCATCAATTAGGTCGAGCATTTCTTGCGTAAGCCGCATCGTCTCCGCCGCCAATCCTTTACGCTGATCGGGAGGGGCATCTTCAAGCTGCTGCCGCAATGCATCGAACTCATCGCGTAGTTCTGACAGCCGCGCCCGCCGCTGATCATCGGTCATAGCCATCTATGTAGAGCATCGGCGACCGCGGTGACAGAGATATTAATATTAAATGACGCTCATGCAGCATCAGCTCAGATACGGCAGGCGGTGGTGATAACGGAGGGCTACTTGAAGGCTCACGATATTACAATTAGCCACACTACTGACGATGACGGCATTTACCTGTGCTGCTCGTGCGGATGGGAGCGTTGTCTCGGCCGCAGTCCGACGGTCGTGCAACTGACGGAGGCATCAGAGCGACATCTCCGGGATAGCGCAGAGCGAACCGGTTCCATGGCGCGATTAGCTTCGTCAAAATCTACGAACCTTGTTGAGGTAGTCAAGTAACGACTGATGCATCCGCCTTCGCGTCCGCACCGATTTTCATGAACAGGGTGATAATCGCGTCCAGCACAATCCGCTCCGTGGCCAAGAGTTCCCGCATGTCGACAACCAGATGCTCGGTTGGCACGTTCGTACTGGTGTCTTATTTCTTCTGAAGCGCGGCGACGGCAAGCTGCCGTTCCGCCGCGGCTTTCATCAACGCATTGATATCGTGCTCGTTCATCCACTTCTAGTGTATCGCGAATGCCTTGGGCACACGGGCGGCTCCAGCGGCCCGCCATGAGCCCGCCCCTGGCACAGTAAACTCACTTATTCCAAATATCGTACAGCCAAAATGGCGGAGTCGTCACTTCGCGATGCTGGTCTTTAGCGGTTGGCAGCGTCGTAGGCCACAAGTGATTGGCGACCTGCGCCGGTTAGACGGAAAACCTCACCTTCCTTGCGGATCAGTCCAGCCGTAATGAGCTGCCGGTGGACCAGTTGGTCAGCCTTTGTGACGCCGCTCGGCAGGTGGCCAAGGGACATGCCGTGACGTAGCTGCTTGGCCTGGTATGGCGTGATGGACGGCACATTGCTTTCGGATGCTGGCGTGACGGTAGACGGACATGGGCTGATGCGTTTCATGAGTATTGGAGAAGCCTTCGGTGGCCGGTATCGCCAGCAACACGTCAAAAACAGAGATCAGCACCAATGTAAATAAATCACCCCCTCGCCTTCGCAAAGGGGGTGATCGACGTATTCGTGCTGCGGGCGAGTTTCCCCCCCAAACCAACCCGTAGCTATCTAATGAGACGATAAAAAGTGAAGATTAAAACGTGATGAGAGCGGTGGTTTTTAGACGGTTATCGAGCACTCCGTGAGCGAAGTTGCAGTTCGCCACCTTGCCTCTCGACTATGACGTCAGAAAATGCCGCGGGTGGGGGTCGGACCCAGAGAGCCTCCATTTTGAGTCGAGTACGTCTGCCGTTCCGTCACGGCGGCGGCGTGGGGCGGGACGCTTTCAAGCTGGCGCGTCTGCTGAAACTAGTTGAAAGGTCGCCGGACAGATTCTATTTTTCAGAAAACGTCGATCGCCCCACGAACCCTTCCCAGGTCCGGGGCGATTCTTTGCGTTGCTGGCGTCAACGAGACCGAGCTTACACCTTCCGAGCACGCGCATCTCTCCCTCGCCTGTGTGCACGTGGCGGATGTGCCGGATGACACAGTAAAGGCCGAAATTATTCCGCTGGGTTAAACCACTGCATGCGGGCAAAGACGAACAACAGGAACTTTGGTAAACACTAAGGATGCGTGCCGCCGACTCCGCCCGCGTTCAGGGATTGCGCCATTTGTCCGGTTTGCCCGCATCAGTGTTCCGCACCCGCTCTACATGGATTGCCGCCCCTGGTGCGATTTCGCCGGCGCGCTTGATCGCTGCCTCTTGCGTAGGACAGACATCGCTCGCGCGTTCCGAGCCCGGCCGACGCACGGCGTAGTCGCCTTGCTCACGACGCTCGACAAAGATCTCGTTTTTTTCGCTGGCCATTTTCGTGCTCCGTCAAAAAGGTTAAACAACTGGATCGCGGACGCGCCGCAACACAACTGCCCATTCTATGCAGCCGGGACTGCCATTGCATAAACCGACCCGCCGAACCGGCCGGCCTAACGATGCGTGTGCCGGCCCTTTCACTTCGCCGGCTTGCCGCTCTTCGCCAGCGCGCCGATGATCGCCGCCAGCACGGCGGGGTCATGAGCGATCGCGGCCGGATCATCCAAGATCATTTTTCGCACCATCGCCAACGTCGGCGTCTTCGTCTTCTCCATCGGCTTGACCTTCACGTCCGCCATCAGGTCACCAGGCCGCACACCCAGCGCCGCGGCGATCCGATCCAGTGACGCCAAGCTCAAGTTAGTCGTCCGGCCTCGCTCGATCGCATTCCACCGTGCACGGGCGTTCTTTTGGTCGCTCGCGAGCGCAGCTTTCATTGCGGCATCCCCCTGCGAGAGGCCAGCCCGTTCACGCGCGTCGCGAAGTCTATCGAGGTCCAGCGGCATGCGTAAAACGTAGCGTGACCGGGCGGCGTGATCAAGCAATACAGCGGAGCGCGCCTTGACAGCGCGGAGCTAAAATACTACACCACGCGAATGCCGACGTGGACGCCGGCGAGTCACTTTCTTATGCAGGAGCAACAATGAACTACAGGGAACCGACCGCCATACGGCGGCAGCCACAGCCAAAGCGGACCCGTCCGCACAACATTCGCGTTGGTATCGATCGAATGAGTCGAAATGAGCATCGCGCGTTCAACAACGTTCGCGGCGAACCCATGTTCGTGTGGGATGAAGACTGCGCCGATCGGGTGCCGGTTGGCGGTCTTTGCATGTTCAAGATCGGTGCCGAGATCCTCATCGGGCGTCGGGTCGATTCCGGCCAGTGCCTGTCGCCGCACGTTCACAACGGCGTCAGATTCGACCTTGTGGCGCGTGCCGCCCCACGTCATAGCAAGTGATTCGATCTACCTTTGCCTGGAGCAACAATGGAAATTGATGATATCAAGGTGCTGTGCGAGAGTTTCGTCGCGGCATCACATCGGCAGGAACGACAGAACATCGCCGTACGGCTGCTCGCGACCACGTGGGAGTGCCCGTCGGCCGATCCGAGTGAGGACGACTTTCACGCCCCCAGGGCATGCCGGTCCGTAATGGTCCGTGCGATGGACGCCCACCTGGTTGGGATCCATCACATCGAGAATCTGCTCGCCAAGTACCCACCGCCGATTTGTCCGGTCAGGATGGGGCGATTATACGCGCTTCTGCAAGCGGCCTACGACGAGTATCGCGAGATGCACATCGATCTGGACCACAAAA
>JAQGHK010000436.1 GCA_028288875.1 Phycisphaerales bacterium
ATTTGTGGGCCATGCGTTGTCATGGCTACGATGGTTGGAGGCGGCGCGATCGGCCGCGCGAATCAGCGTTTATGGCAGAGCAATCCACGTGAATCCAAGCCTTACGGGAACGAATCATAAAGCGGCCGCCGCGTGGAACCGCGGATTGGTGCTGCGTTTACTGCGCGAGCACGGCCAGCTCTCCCGCCGCCAGGTGGTTTCAATGGTCGGCCTGCGGGGGTCGACGTTGACGTACATCATGCGCGAGCTGATGGACTTGGACATCGTCCGCACCGCCGGCAAGGCCGAGTCCAAGAGCGTTGGCCAGAAACAGGTGATGCTGACGATCAATCCAGACGTCGGCTGGGCGCTGGGCGTTGATCTTCGGGACACGAAGGCGCTGGTCGTGATCGTCGATGCGGCGGGGCGTCCACTGCGGGAACTGAGCGTTGATATCACGGCCGACCTGAAGGCCGTCCCCGCGCGGCTGCACAAGGGCCTGGAGCCATGGCTGCGGGAGAAGAATCGCCCGCCGGGCCGCCTGCTGGGCATCGGCGTCGGCGTGCCGGCCGTGGTGGATACGACAACGGGCACCGTCGTTCGTTCGACGCGATTCAAGGCCACCGGCGTTCCGCTGCAGCAGGCGCTCACCGACGCGTTCGGCGTGATCGCCGTCATCGATCACGACGCCTGTTTTGGCGCCCGGGCGGAGTCGGCCGTCGGCGCGTCGGCCAGTGAATCGCACTTCGCGTATCTGGTGATGAATCACACGACGGAGACGACGACGGCCGCAGGAAAGACCGTCGCCGCAAAGACCGTCGTGCTGGATTCGTATGGCTTGGCGTTCTTCCTCAGCGGCCGGTTTTATCGCGGCGCGCATTTCGCCGCCGGTGAACTGACCGACGCGCTCGCGCCGCCGATCACCACGCTGTCGGTCGAAGCATTCGCGCTGCTGGACGAGCCCGAGGCGACCCTGCCGCCCGCACTCCTTGAACTGGCCGACAACATCGCCCGATCACTGGCGATGATCGCAAACCTTGTGGACATCTCCCTGGTGGTGCTGGCCGGTACGGTCAGCATCAAAAACGCTGCGTTTTTGGAGCGCGTTCAGCAAAAGGTGCGCAGCCAGTGCATCAACGTCCCTGGTCGTGACGTTCGCGTGGTAGCGTCGGCCGCCGGCAACGGCGCGGTCGCGCGGGGCGCGGCACTGGCCGCATTGACGGCTTCCGACGAAACCTTCGCCGACACACGCCTGCAGGTCTGATCGCGCTCGGCCGCATGCCGTTGGCGGTATGATCCGTCTATGCGCGTGGTCGAGATTGGCGATACCGCTTTAACCTTTCACTTCGGAGCAGGCGCGCCCGCCGGCCACGCCGCGCGGCTGGCCCGGCTGCTGGCGGATGAAGGCATGGCGGGCGTTGTGGATGTGATTCCCGCATTCGGCGCGGTGACGGTCGTCTATGATGTTGCCGCATTGGCCGTGGGGGCCGATCCCGTCGACGGGTTGTCGGCGTGGGTGGACCGCGTGGGGGCCGCTGTCACTGCATCGACGGCCGAGGTTGCGACGCGAACGATTGAACTGCCGGTCGTTTACGGGGTCGCCGGCGGCGGGGCGGATCTGGTTGATCTGGCGAAGATTCTTGGGCTAACGCCGGACCGGCTTGTCGATTTACATTCGGCCACGTTGTATCGGGTGGAGGCCGTCGGGTTCCTGCCGGGTTTCGCTTATCTGTCCGGCCTGCCGCCCACGCTGCACGCGCCTCGCCGTGACACGCCGCGCGTGCGGGTGCCGGCGGGTTCCGTGGCGATCGGCGGGCCGTACACGGGGGTCTATCCCGTCGAATCGCCGGGCGGGTGGCATCTGATTGGCAGCACCGCCGTTCCCTTGTTCGATCCAACGAACCCGGCGGCAACGCCGCTGCGGGTCGGCGATCAGGTGCGGTTCGTTCCGACAACGGTGAGCCGTGGCGCGTAAGCCAAGCCCATCGCCGGCCGTCTTCATCGAACACGGCGGGGCGTTTGCCACCGTGCAGGATTTGGGCCGGCCTACCCTCCGCCACGCCGGCTTGCCCGGCGGCGGCGCGGTCGACCCGATGGCCCTCCGCACGGCGAACCTCCTGGTGGGCAATCCCGAGGACGCGGCCGTTTTGGAATGTGCGCTGGTCGGGCCGAAATTTCGATTTGATCAGGACACCGACATCGCCGTCACCGGCGCGACGATTGTCAGCATTCCCGGCAACCGTCGCCTGCGCATCGCGGCGGGCACGCGGCTGAACCTGTCCCACTTTCAGGTCGGCGCGTACGCCTGCGTTGCATTCGCCGGTGGGCTCGACGTGCCGCGCGTTCTGGAAAGTCGCAGTACGGATGTTCGCCTGGCCTTCGGCGGTTTCCAAGGGCGGGTGCTGCGGGCCGGCGACCGGCTGGAGTTAGGCCGCGCGGTCTTGCCTGCCGAACAGCCTGCGCTTCATATCGCTCCGGTCGGCGCGGCCGATCGCGATCTTCCGATCCGCATTGTGGACGGCAAAGATGCCGAAGCGGTTGATCAAGAGTGGATCAACGAGGCCTTCACTATTTCATCCAAATCCGATCGTGTCGGCGTGCGTTTGGACGGGCCGAAGATTGCGGCCAACGCGCGCGGCGATGCCCCGTCGGCTATTGTCCTGCCGGGGACGATCCAGCTGCCGGGCGACGGCGTGCGATCGTGCTGCTCGCCGACGCACAGACGCTCGGCGGGTACCCGCAGATCGCCCACGTGGTTCGCGCCGATCTGCCGCGCCTGGCGCAAATCCGTCCGGGGCGGCCGGTGCGATTCGAGCGCGTCACGCTGGCGGAAGCGCATCGCCTGATTCAGCGACAGGAGCGGGAGCTGGCCTTCCTTCGGTACGGCATCCGCGCGACAATCGCACCGCATGCACACGATTGACCTGAACTGCGATCTGGGGGAAGGGTTCCCGTATGACGGGGAACTGATTCCCCTAGTCAGTTCCATCAACATCGCCTGCGGCGGCCATGCGGGCGACGACGACACGATGCGAGCGGCCATCCGCACGTCGCGGGAGCATGGCGTGAATGTCGGTGCGCATCCTGGGTATGAAGACCGGGCCGGCTTCGGGCGGGTCGAACTGTCGATCTCACCGGCCGATGTGCGTGCGTCGGTCGCCCGTCAGGTGCGACGGCTGTACGACATTGCAGCGTCGGAGCAGGTCCGCGTCAGTCACGTCAAACCGCACGGCGCTCTCTACAATGCGGCCGCGAAAAATATAGATCTGGCCGACGCGATCGCTCAGGCCACGGCCGACCTCCCCGGCACGGTGGCCTTGATCGGTC
>JAQGHK010000460.1 GCA_028288875.1 Phycisphaerales bacterium
GACGTGCCGAGCAAACGCACGGTGAAATTCAAAGTCGGCCGGATGATGAAGCAGAAGATGATCGACTTGGCGGCCGCTCATGAGAAGAGTGCTGCCGTCGCCACGCCGCCGGCGACGCCGACCGCGTCATGAACTCTCCGCTGGATGCCGCCGTCGCCGCGGCCTTGGAAGGTCGCGATCGGGCGGGCTTGCTGCGCCGTCGCACGGCTTGGCGACCGACGGGGCCGGTGACGGTCGAACGCGACGGCCGCGAATTCGTTAATTTCGCTTCCAACAATTATCTGGGTTTCACGCACCACCCGCGCTTGCTGGCCGCGCTGCGCACGGCGGTGAATGTCGGTTCCGGCGCGGCCGGGCTCATCAGCGGGCACAGCGCTGTTCACGCCACGGCGGAGCAGGCGATCGCCGAATGGAAATCATGCGAGGCGGCCATTCTGCTGCCGAGCGGGTATCAGGCGAACTTGGCCGTCGTGCAGACGCTTGGCGCGATCGCCAACAACGGAATCGAAAAAGGCGGCGTTCGATTTCTGATCGACAAACTCGCGCACGCCTCACTGCTGGACGCCGTCCGTCTCGGCGGCCACGCTTTCCGGATCTTTCCGCACAACGGCTTGGCCAAGCTCGAACGCCTGCTCGCCGATGCGCCGAAGGAACAGCTTCAAGTCATCCTCACCGAATCGATTTTCAGCATGGACGGCGACGCCGGTGACCTCGTCGGCCTGGCCGAACTCAAACGCAGGCACCCGTTCGTGCTAGTCGTCGACGAAGCCCACGGCAGCGGCATCTATGGCCGACACGGGGCGGGGCTGATTGATGAACTCGGCGTGCGCGAGGCCGTCGACGTGACGGTCATCACGCTCTCCAAAGCCCTCGGCCTCGCCGGTGCGGCCGTGTGCGGCAGCGCCGGTTTCATCCAATCGGTCGAAAATTTCGGCCGCGCGTACATCTATAGCACCGCCGTCCCACCGCTGACGGCCGAACTCGCGACAGAAGCAGTCGCCGTCTGCCGAGAGGAGCCGCAGCACCGTCATCGCGTGCGGATGCTGGCCAAGCGCGTGCGCGGAGAATTGGCGGCGGTAGGGTTGATCAAATTCACCGATCAATCGGCCGATTCGCCGATCATCCCGATCGTCCTCGGCGAACCCGCCCGCGCGCTCGCGGCCGCTGAATCATTGCGTGACGAAGGGCTGCTGGTCGTCGCCGTTCGCCCGCCCACAGTGCCGCCGGGGACAAGCCGATTGCGTGTGACGGTAAGCGCCGCGCATACCGACGAGCAGATCAAGCAATTGATCGCGGCGCTGAGTCTCGTCCCCTCTCCCGGTACCCCGGGAGAGGGTTAAGGAGAAGGTCGGCTGATTAGGTACATGTGTAGCCGATGGCGAAGATGGCCCCTCCCTAGCCCTCCCCCGGAGTACCGGGAGAGGGGACCAGAGGACGGTCTCAACCTGCGAATCGGACAAGGGTCTGCAGGAAGTGATCCGTTAATTTGCTCGCGCGCTGCGCATCCATCAGCGCGGACCGATACGTGCAGCAGACCCGCAATGTTTTCCCCAGCGTCGTCGGCGTCAGCACCAGCGGCAGCATCGGCCCGGTCGGGCTCACGCGGTGATACGCGGCCAGTGGCAACGGGTGATGCTCGCCGGCCCAGCCGGGGGTCATGTTCACGCTGGACAGACCGCCGGTGAGGGGAAAGCGCTTGCGATAAAACTCGCGCAGCTTCGTCGGCCCGAGCCATTTGCCGATCGCGTAGCCGATCGTGATGTTCAATTGCGACGCCTCGGCCGCATGACGAGCGAGGCTGGAACGCCGGGCCAGCACGGCGCGGCTCAGCAGCCGATCGAACGTTGCGGTGTCGGCCGCCGCGAACGGCGTCATGGTAAAGCCGAGAAACAGCCCGAACACATTGGCCGATGGGTTGTCCTTCCGCAAACAACCGCGGGCGCGCAGGTCGACGATCGTCCCCATCGCCAGATCCGGCCGGCGTGAACTCGGGTGGCCGGGGCCGACGGCATCGCAGGCAGCGGTCGCCGCGGCTAGGAAGACGTCGCCGACGGTCGCCCCGGCCGCCTTCGCGCGCGGCTTGATCGCGTCGATCAGCCCGTCTGGCCCGTCGCGCACCAGCACGGCGACGCTTGCATCCGACTTCGACTCGACGCGTCGCATCATTTTCATCCGCGATTGGAAGCCGATGAGCGAGGACGCCTGTGCCGTCACTGACCAACCCGCCGAGCCGGGGCCGAAGGTTTTGAGCAGGCCAGCCGTCGGCAGTTTCACCGGCGCAGGGCCGCCGCCGCCGGTCAGCCGCAGCAGCCATTGCCGCATGAGCATGCGGATCGAAACGCTGTCGGCGATCCAGTGCTGGTAGGTCAGGCCGACGATGCGCCGCCCGGCTTCGGTTAGATCAAATGGGCGAAACGGCGCGGTTCGCACGACGTCGAATGGCCGGTTCATTTCGCGCGTCAGCAGCGTTTCGAAGGTGTCGTCGAACGCCTCGACCGTCAACGGCGCGCCATGCGGCGCGATCATGTACGTCGGGCCGTCGGTCAGGAAGTCGCCGAGGCCAAGGTCGGAAATGGCGGCGTTGAATGCGTCCTCGACCTGCTTCGGCGGAAAATCGCCGACCAGTTCCATCGCCTGAGCGGCGTTGTACGGGTGGATCCGATCCCAGAGCCGCTGGGTCTTCTGGAAAATGTTGAACCGCGTCCCCTCGATGTCTTTAGTGACTGGCCCGATGGAACCGATTCGCGGATCGTTCATGCCACTGCCGCCCGGTAACGCCCTCGCGGAAGAAATCGGCCGACTTGCCGCATGTAGTCGCCGTAAACGTCGCCGTGCACGCTGAGCATGTGGCGCTCCTCACGGCGGGCCTCCCACTGCAACAGCAGGCACTGCAAGAGGGCGATGATCAGGACCAGAATGCTCGGCACAGCAAGAAAGCTTAGGAGCGCCAACGTGCACTGGAGCGCATAAATCGGATGACGAACCAAGGCATACGGGCCGCTGACGATGAGCGTGTTTTTCTCGTTCGGGTCGATCCCCATGCGCCAGTCGCGGCCCATCTTTCGCCAGCAGATCAGCGTGAGGTAATACGCCGCAAACGCCGCCGCGACCGCCAGCCAGCGGATGGTCATGTTCTCATACAACAGCGAGAGGCCGGTGGGATGGCGGCGAAGAACAAACGCGGTAACCAACGGCACGACGACCCACGCCACGACATTCGGGTACCAGATGACGCGCAGCAGCCGTCCGAGCTTTTCCGGCGGCACGAAGTTCGCGGCGCGGCCGGTCAGCTTCTTGGTTTTGATAACGAGCTTAACAACGCGCCCCCAGTAAAAGAGCACGATCAGCCCAATGCAGAGGCTCGGCCAGTCGATCCGTGACATGGCGGCAATCTAGTGCAATTCGGGCGCGCGGTGAAGCTAGGGATTTTCTCACGCCATCAGCCCTAGGCCTCTGCGCGGACACGGTCCAAGGCACTGGCAATCTCATCCAACTGCCGGCGCAGCGGGGCGAGGGTGTCCAGCCAGGCGACAGCCGCATCGATCTGCCGGGTGGCCAGCTTCTCGTACCGCATCGCGATCGCGGTGTTCGTCTGGCGGGCGCGGGCACCGACTTCGTTGCTCAGCTTTTCGGTGAGCCAGGTGAAGGCGCTGTAGCCGCCGAGCACCAGCACGTCGATGTGCCCGAGCATGTGGCTGGTGGCGACGCAGCTGATGGCCAGCAGATACGGGGCGGCCTCGAAATATTTCGTGATTTTCGCGCCGCCGGGGACGACGCGGAGGAGTTTCATGAGCAAAGCCGTGTCGCGCGGGTTGGCGTTCCAGCGGGTTTCCAGCCATTGGCGGAGCTGGGCAACCTCGTCTTCGGCGATGGCGCCAGCGAGGCCTGCGTCCAGCTTCCAGGTCGAAGCCTTTTCGGCCAGTTGCGGCGATTGCTTCACGACGTCGTCAATCCGGCTTTGCAGGCTCTGTAACTGCTCGGTGACGATTGTTTTGAAGTCCGGCGGCTCGTTCCGCGCCGGCGGCTGCGTGTCGGGCATCTTGAATTCGCCGCCACGCGTCCAGTCCCACACACTGCGTGGCAGGCGGACGAGCGCGCCGGGCATGCTGCGAACGCGATCGAGAATGCGCTGAGGGCCGATGAGGTACAGCACGCTGCGATCGCGCATGCGGTGCTGAAGCTGCTGGGTGAGCGGGTGAACATCGACATCGATCGCGTCGCCGGCGAAGGCGCGGACGCTGCCGACGACGCCGTCGATCGCCTGCCGGAGATCGAGCAGCGGCTGCAGCACCTGGTCGGCGGCCCGGGCAGTGGCGTCGAACACGCGTTGCTTTTGGCCGGTCGGCGTGACGCCGGGCGAGAGGATTAGATCTTCGGGCCGGAGCAACTGGTCGGCCGGCGGCTGCCAGGTACTGTCGTCCCGCGGCACCACCCGAACCGTCGGATCGAGCACGCCGCTGCGGCGGAGCAGGGCGGCGTAATCGTCGACAACGGCCGTGGAGTCGGCCTTATTCATGACGTACAGCTTCGGGATGCCGTAGCGGCCGGCCAGGCGGTAGTACGGCTGCAGCTCCGTCATCTGATACTTCTCGGGCGTGACGACGAAGATCACGGCGTCGGCCCAGCGGAAGATGCGGTCGGCGACGGCGTGGTGATCGGGTCGTTCGCCGTCGACATCGGGCGAATCGACGAGCGTCAGCCGGGCCAGCAGGGCGTCGGAGCGGCGGACCAGCACCACGCGATCAGCTTGGCCCCGCGGCGGCTCGCCGGCGACGTCGGCGTCGACATGGGGCAGGTCGAACAGCCCGGCCGGCAGGTCGTCGTTCGTGATCGCTACTGGCCCGGCAGTGAAGGTCCGGCGGAAGCTGGTGGCCGTGACGTCGGCCCCGATCAGGCGGTTGACGATGGAGCTTTTCCCGACGCCCGTCCCGCCGACGAGGGCGACGATTGGCTTATCCCCGCCGGACCGCGTCCGATGAAACGCCGCCGCCGCCAGATCGCTATGCACCCGCCCGGCCGCCGCCTTCTGCGCGTCGGCCAATGGCAAAGCAGCCAGGCGGCGGATGAGGGAATCAAGCTCGGACGAAGTGCGCGTGGCCATCGGCGGGAAGAGTGTAGCGGATTGTCGGGGCGGGGGTAGCGTGATAGCGTCGACGCTGTGACTGACGGCCAAGCCGACACTGGACAATCGCCCCCTGTTGCTTTGCCCATCGGGCCACTGGACTACGCATCGCCGCGATTGAATCCCTCAGTTTGGCCCGTTCGGCTGTTGCTGATCATCATGGCCCTTGCCACCGCGGTGAGGCTGGCACGGGCACTGGCGTTGCCCGCGGACGACGGGGCATTATCAGCGCTTCCAGATCAGCGTGAATACCTCGATCTCGGGCGTCACCTGCTACTCGGCCATGATCTGTTTTTTGTGGACGGCCGATTTCAACAGGTGGTCCGGGCATTTCGCATGCCGGGCTATCCGGCCTTCATCGCGATCTGCGGTGGAAAAGTGCAGATCGTCCGGGCAGCACAAGCGCTCCTCGACGCGTCGAGCGTGGCTGCCGTGTTTCTGATTGGCCGGCGATTGAAAGGCAACGCGGTGGCGCTGATGGGGGCGACGTTGGTCGCTTTCCACCCGTACCTGATTTACTTTTCCGGAACGCTGCTGAGCGAGACACTTTTCACAGCGGTAGCTGCTTGGGGCATCTATTTCCTCTTGCGGACGCCGGCGAGATTTCGTTTTTATGGCGTTGCGCTGCTGGTTTTGTCGGTGTACGTGCGGCCATCGGCCATTGGGATGGGTATCGCTGCCGCCGCTACCGCTTACTCGTTCGCACCGACTTGGCGTAAAGCATTTCTGGGCAACGCTGTCGCAGGCATCGCTGCGGCAATCGGATTGGTCATCATCCTCACGCCTTGGATGATTCGAAATCGCGTGCAACTTGGTCACGCGATCTGGACAACAACCAACAGCGGTTTCACGGCATACGATTCTTTCAACCCTCTGGCTGACGGTTCAAGCAATCAGGATGCGCTTTTTGACGTGTCCGCTTTGGCCCCCGCACTAGCAACGGAGGGACGTGCTGCGCCGGCGGGAGGTTTTAATCGAGGCATGTGGTTCGTCACCGCGATTCGGCTGCGCGGTGAAGTCGGGCGATCGAATTTTTATCAGCACGCGGCGTGGGATTATGCGAGGACGCATCCTAGACGGGTGACTGCCCTTGCCTTCGCCAAGCTCGGCCGCTTTTGGTCGCCGGTTCCGCTCAGCGCTGATTTCGGCGGCCGTTGGCTCTATGTCGTCGTCGGCGGCCTGTACGTCGTGCCGCTGTTTGTCTTCGCCGCGATAGGTACTTTTCGCGGCGGATTGGGGCGAAGGGCCACACTCATTCTGCTGCTGCCGGCGATATACTTCTCGGCTGTGCATTGCGTGTTTGTTGGATCGCTCCGCTATCGCGTCCCGTGTGATGTGCCGCTCGCCGTTCTGGCGGCGGCGGGGGTGATGTCTTTTGTGCGGCCGAAGGCCAGCACGCCGCCGGTGGTGGCGGCATGATCCGACGCATCCGCAAAGCCCTCACATTGCTGGCACTGCTGGTGATGGTGACGCTGATTGCCGGCTATTGGTTCGTGACCGACCACACCCGCGTGCGCGATTTTGTGGAACAGCGGCTGACGCGGGAACTGGGCACGCGGGTGACGATCGGCGATGCACGGCTGTCGATCTTTGAAGGCCTGCGGCTGGATAACATCCGTGTCAGTGCCGGCTCCACACTGGCCTCGCCCATTTTCGAAGCCAAGCGCGTGCTCATCAGTTATGACCCGCGATCACTCTTCCACGGCGACGTGGCCGCCGAACGCGTGGTGGCGGTGGAGCCGCGGGTTCGGCTGATCGAAGACCTCGACAAGCAGCGGTGGAATTTCCAACTGCTGGACCATCGCGGCTCGATGGGCGGCGGCAGCCGGCCGGCCGCGGGATCGAAAACGATGTGGCTGCCGGAGGTGCTGGTTCGATCCGCACGGTTTGACTACGCCCAGATCGAAAACGGCCGGGAGACGGACGTCGGCACGTTGCATCTTGAAGGCCAGTTCACGCCGGACGCCAGTGGCCTGTACCGCTTCCGCGTGCAGAGCCGCGGCGGGAATGAGCGGGCATTTCCGGTGGCCGAGGGATGGCTGAAGAGCGATCAATCCGCCGTCAGCCTGACGGTGAACGATTTAGACTTTGTCGACGAAATTAAGTCGATCCTCCCGGCCCAAGTGCGGCAGTTCTGGAACGCGCACCAGCTCGCCGGCCGGCTGGATGAGATGAAGCTCAGCCTGTTCCGCAAGCCCGACGGCCATGCGGGTTACAACATTGTTACCGACTTTACCGATGTCAGCCTGATCGTCCCGCCGACGCGATGGATGGGCCCCGGCGATCGCGAGCGCGTGCGCAAGTGGCACGACGCCTACACGCACCTGGCCTCGCCCGCGCTCGGCGGATCCGCGATGGCGGGGCGGATCATCGACTCGATGGTGCCGGAGCCGATGAAGCTGGCCAATGTCGACGCACGCTTTGTCTTCACGGACGAGCAGATTCGCATCGAAAAGCTGCTCGCCCACGTCGACAACAACGCGCTGCTGTTCACCGGCCGCATTGATGGCTATTCGCCGACCGCGGCGATTGATCTGCGGGTGGAATCGCCGAAGGGAACGCGCGTGGTGTTCCCGGAATCCCCGGCCTTTGTGCCGTCCATGCC
Source organism: Phycisphaerales bacterium (assembly GCA_028288875.1). Lineage (GTDB taxonomy): Bacteria > Planctomycetota > Phycisphaerae > Tepidisphaerales > Tepidisphaeraceae > RYN-431. The sequence goes on from JAQGHK010000460.1 coordinate 7,728, forward strand.
GTGGCCGGTGCAGGAAATTTACTATCGCTTCCGCCCGGTCGGCACGGCCGACGTGTGGCTGCAGGTAACGCGGGCCGCCGGGGCGGAATACCCGACGCTTGCCGGAGAATTGAACCTGACCGATGCCCGGTTCACGTTCGATCGAATTCCGTACCCGGTTGAACGGGCGACCGGGAAACTTCGGTTCGGCAACGATCCGGTCACCGGTCGCGAAATGCTGGATCTCGTTAGCATCACCGGCCGCGGCAATGTGAACGGGCCGAATGCGGACGCGCAATTGAACGTGCATGGGACGATCTCGCCGCTGGACGAAAGCGCGGGTGCGGACATTCATATCTCGGGCCGAGCGGTGACGGCCGAGTCGCGACTGATCGAAAGCCTGCCGCCGCTGACGAAGAAGGCCGTGCTGAATTTCGACGCCCATCACACCGGCAAGCTGCCGACGTTCAATGGTGATTTCGATGTCGACGTCTTCCGCGCCGTCGGCCTCGGCCAGCCGTGGACCGTCATCACCGGATTGCAGGTTCGCAACGGCGCCGGCGTTTTCAAAGGCTTTCCTTACGCGCTGACTGGCGTAGCCGGTTCGCTGAAAATCTATGACGACCATGTCGACATCGCGTCAATCAAAATGCCGGCCGGCGGCGGCACGGTCGAACTGAACGGGGCCATTAACTGGACACGCCACGACGCTAACGGTGAGCCGCTGGTGCAACCCGATCTGGCGATCACGACGCGCAACGTTGCGATCAATGACGACCTGATCGAGGCTCTTCCCGAAGGGCGTCGGAGGTCGCTGAAGCGGCTGGGCGTCGGCGGCAAGCTGGACATCGACGGCCATATCGAGGCGAGCGCGCCGGATTCGGAAGACCCGACGGTCGACCTGAAGGTAAAGCTCACCGCCGGCAGCGCTCGGCCGCCAGCGGTGAAGGTGCATGTGGACGACCTGCGCGCCAATGTGCGGATCAACGGCGACCGCGTCGATGTCGATTCGTTCGATGGCACCGTCGGCGGCGCCGCGCTCTCCGGCACGGCCTGGGCCGACGGCGCCGGCGATGCGCAGCGCGTCAGTGCGGATGCGACGATCACCGCGCTGCGCGCCGAAGCCGCGCCGCTCGAAGCGCTGCCCGCCAATGCCGCGGCGGCCGTGCGGTCGCTGCACGCCAAGGGCGATGTCGATCTGGACGTGCATTACGCCAATGAAGACGACTACCGCGTCACGATTCGCCCCCGGACGCTGGCGGTAAAGCCCGATCTGATGCCGCTGCTGTTCGATCACATCGGCGGCCGGGTGATGGTCGATCCGAAGACCATTCGCCTCGAAAAGATCACCGGCCGGCAGGGCAAGTCGCCGGTGTCGCTGGATGGAAACATTAACCCGGATACCGGCGATGCCGAGGTATCGATCGCCGCGCGCGATCTGATCATCGATAAGAAGTTCACGAAAGCCTTGCCCGCCGTTCTGTCCGATGTGGCCAACACGCTGGCCTTGAGCGGGCCGGTGGCGATCGATTGTCCGAAGCTGGTGCTTCGTCAGCCGACCACGCAACCCGCCAAAGCGGCGCAGACTTCGTTCGATGCCACGCTCTGGCTGCAGAAAGCACAGGCGGATGTCGCCGCCGAACTGCGCGATGTCGTCGGCACCGTCTCTCTCGCCGGGCAAGTCGATGGCGATACGCTGCAAACGCTCGACGGCAAGGTCAGCATCGACGACATGCAGTTTGCCGGCCGCCGGGTGACGCGCATGTCAGCCGGGCTCTCCCAAAAACCCGGGGACGATGTGCTTCATCTCACCGATATCATGGCCCGTGTCGCGGGCGGTCAGGTCGCCGGGCAGATTGACACTGTGCTGAACAAGCGCGATCCCCGCTTCGGCCTGAAGCTGCTGGTCCGCGGGGCGAAGGTGTCGGAGCTCACCGGCGACGCGAAAATGGACGGCTCGCTCGATGCCAGCCTTGATATGGAAGGCCGCTGGGACGATCCCGCCACCCGCCGCGGCCGGGGTGATCTGCAGGTCAACGGCAAGGAGATGGTGAAGATCCCGGTGGTGTTCGGCCTGATGCAGGTGGCAAATCTGTCCATCCCCAACAGCGATCCAATCCGCCGCGCCGCGCTGCGCTACAGCGTGGAAGGGCAACGCATCCGGATGGACCAAATCGACCTGCGCAGCACCAAGAGCGTGATGGCCGGCGATGGAACGATCGATTTCGAGAAGAAGTCGATCGACCTGAACCTATCCTTGTCCGATTCCGCCGCCGACTCGCTCCCGTTGTTTGGCGATTTGATCAAAAACACGCGTCAGGAACTACTGCGCCTCCGCATCCGCGGTTCACTCGCCGATCCGACGAGTCGCGGGCAGGCGTTCAACGTATTTGACAGCAAGGTCGATGAGGTGAATCAGAAATAGAGGGCAGAAGGCAGTAGACAGAGGGCAGAAATGCTCTGCACGGGCATCGGCCTTTTGTTCTCTGCATTCTGTCCTCTGTCTCCTGTCCTCTGCATACTATTCCCCCATGCAATACCGCACTCTCGGCAGCACCGGTTTGAAGGTCAGCGTCGTCGGCATTGGCACGTGGCAGTTCGGCGGCGAATGGGGCAAGGCGTTCGCGCAGGACGAAGTGGATGCGATGTTCGCCCGCGGGCATGAGCTGGGCCTGAACCTGATCGATACGGCCGAGTGCTACGGCGATCACCTCTCAGAGCAGCTCATCGGCAAGGCCATCGAAGGCAAGCGCGATCAATGGATTCTCGCCACGAAGTTCGGCCATAAATTTCATGGCCCGTTCGATCGCACCGATCCACGTAAGCCGACCGACGTGCTGGAGCAATTGAAGGAATCGCTTAAGGCCCTGCGCACCGACCACGTGGACCTGCTTCAATATCACTCGTGGGGCGACGATCAGTTCTTCGACCAAGATGTGCTGGCCACCTTGCTCAAGGCCAAGGACGAAGGCCTGTTCCGTTTCCTGGGCAATAGCGTAGCCAATAACGGCAACGTAAAGCAGATTACCGCCAGCCAGAAGATGCAGATCGAGGCGATTCAGATCATCTACAACCGCCTGGATCGCAAGCCGGAAGAAGAAGTGTTCGCGGTCTGCAAGCAACAGAATCTCGGCGTCCTGGCCCGCGTGCCTTTGGCCAGCGGTTTTCTCTCAGGCAAGTACAAGCCCGGCTAGGAATTTCCCAAGGGCGACGTCCGTGAACGGCAGAAGCGCGAGCAGATCGACGCGAAGCTGACGGAAGTGGAAAAGATCGCCAAAAACGAGCTGCCCGCTGGCGTGCCGATGAGTCAGTGGGCCTTAGCGTGGTGTCTGAAGAATGACGCCGTCACCAGCGTGATCCCCGGTTGCAAGAGCGTCGAGCAGGTCGAACACAACGCGGCGGCCGCGGATCTTGTGGGTCGCGTGTAAGCGGCGAACGGCCGAGAAACGCTTCACGGGCCGTTCCGGCCGCGATTTAGAAATAACTATCCGCGATTCCGCAACGGTTGCCGCCTCAACGCCCCGGTGGCCCGTGTATATATCCTCATGAGTCGATCGCCCGGTGCTGCGGAGGCATCGGTGGCGATTGTCACATCCATCGGGACAGACCAACGGCACGACCATTGCGACTTTGATCGCGGTGCGTGCCGTTCGCGTTGGTCGACGCCGAATGGTGTGGTCTGAGGCAGCGGAGGAGCGTCGATGAAATTGCAGATGT
>JAQGHK010000173.1 GCA_028288875.1 Phycisphaerales bacterium
ATGCTCGACGTCGTCTTCAACGGCAGCGGCAACCGCAAGCCGGCCGGCATGGCGGAAGTCATTCTCGGCTTTGAAAACCTGCCGGACGCCAACGGCGTGCGCATCCTCAACCTGCCGCTGGACGAAGTGAACGTCGGCCGCCGCCTCTATCGCGACGGCACCAGCGACTACACGATCAACAACAAGTCGGCCCGCCTGAAAGACATTCGCGATCTGTTTCTCGACACCGGCGTCGGCGTCGATGCCTATAGCGTGATCGAGCAGGGCCGCGTGTCGCAGCTCTTGGAAAGCAATCCGCTGCAGCGCCGCATCATCTTCGAAGAAGCCGCCGGCATTTCGCGTTTCAAGGTGAAGAAGAAAGAGGCGCAACGCAAGCTGGAGAAAGTCGATCAGAATCTGCTCCGCGTGAACGACGTGACGCAGGAAATCGATCGCCGGTTGCGCGGCGTGAAGATCGCGGCCGGCAAGGCGCGGAATTATCAGGAACTGTCGGTCCGATTGAACGAGCTTCGCCTCGGCTACGCACTGCAGGAATATCACAAGCTGCACGGCGAACTGACCCGCGTCGATAAGGAAACCGAAGAAACGCGGTTCAGCGTCGACGACGTCGCCGGCGACCTGGCCAAGCGGCAGAACGAATTGGCCGCCGCCCGCGAATCATCCGATGCCTCCGCCCAGACCAAGCAACGGGCCGAGCATGAGCTGGTGGAAGCCAATGCCGCAGTCCGGCAGGCGCAGCAGAAGCAGCAATTCGCCCAGCAGCAGATCAAGCAGGTGACCGAGCAGGCCGACCAGATGGAGCGCGATCTGGCCGTCGCCGCCGAGCGGCAGAAGAACGCCGACGATCAATTCGGCAGCGAAAGCACCAAGCTCGAACAGCTGACGGCCGAACTGGAAGCCAAGCGGGCCGAGATCGATCAGAAGCAGCAGGCGTACAAGGAAGATCAGCTGAAGCTGAACACCTTGGCCACCGAGATCGAGCGGAACAAGCGCACGGTCATGGACCTGATGCGCCGCAGTGGCCAACTCGGCAGCCGGCTGGCGTCGATCGGTATCGAACGCAAGAACATCGCCGCGAACCAGGAGCGGCAGGACGGCCGTCGGGCGCAAGTCGCCGCCGACACGGCTACCGCCGAGGCGCGTGCCGCCGAACTGGCCGAAGCCATCGCCGGCGTGATGGCCGAGCTGACGCAGAAGCAGGCCGAACAGGACGCGCACAAGCAGGACAGCGTGGCCCTCGGCCAGCAGATCAAGCAACTCACCGAGCAATTCGGCTCGGCCAAGGAACAACGTTCCGGCCTGCTGTCGCGGCAGAAATTGCTGCAAGACTTGGAAGCGCGGCGTGAAGGCGTGAGCGATGCGGTGAAGAAGATTCTTCGCGAGAAGGATCAGAAATTCCCGTTCGTTCGCGGCTTGGTGGCGGACCTGCTTCGCGTCGATGTGGAACACGCGACGGTGATCGAAAGCGCGCTGGATGGGCGCGATCAATGGCTCGTCGTCGATTCGCTCGACAGCGTGCCCGCTGATGCGTTGCCCGCACTGACGGGGCGCGTCTGCTTCATCTCGCGTGAGAATAACCCGCGTCATACGGCGACGGCCGACTGGTCGGGGACGACCATCGGCGTGCGACTAGCGGCTGATCTGGTGAAGGTTGATCCCGAGTTCCGTCCCGCGGCCGAGGCGATGCTCCGACGCACGGCGGTGGTCGACACCCTGACCGAAGCGATCGAACTACACCGCACCGGCCCGGCCGGTTGGCGGTACGTGACCAAGCAGGGCGTCGTCGTTGAAGCGAGTGGCTCCATCAAGGCCGGTCCGCTCGGGGCCAGCATGGGGCTGCTGTCCCGCCGCAGCGAACTCGACGCCATCGCCGGCCAGATTGCCGAAATGGATAGGACCATCGCCGCGTTCAACGAGGAGCTTGGCAAGAGCAGTGCGCAAGCAAGGCAGGTTGAAGAAAGCATCAACCAGCTACGCAACGCCGTCTACCAACTCAACACGAAGCGCGTGGAGTTCAACAGCGCCGCCAGCCAGGTGAAAGACCGTCTCGCCTCGCTCGGCCGCGAATTGCCGCTGCTGGATCGCGAACTGGCCAACCTGCTGGCCCAGACCGAAAAGCTGGCCGTCGAAGAGACAACCGCCACACAGCAAAAGGCCGAGCTGGACGGCCAGCAGACGGCGCTGCAGGAATCGATCGAACTGAATACCAAGCAGCACGCCGAACTGGTCGAAGCCTCCAAGGGCCTCGCCGAGGCGCTCACCGTATGCCGCGTGGAACTTGGCCAGGTTCAGGAAAAACAGCTCGGCAGCCGGCAGGCCGTCGATCGGCTGCGGTCTCAGAGCCACGAGGCTGCCCAGCAAATCGAACGCCTGAAGAAAAATGCTGCCGGTTTGGACGATCGTCGCGCTTCTGCCGAGGCCGAAGGGCAGCGGGCGGCGCATGACGAGCAGACGCAGCAGCAACGCGTCGCGGAACTCAAGGAACGCGTCGCCGAGCTGACGGAGCAATTGAAGACCGAGCTCGAAGCCGTCCGCGCGCTCTCGGCGAAAGTCGAAAGCATCCGCGGCCTGCATGGCGAGCTGGAAACCAAGCTGCACCAACTGCAGATTCAGCAGAACGAGCTTGGCGTCCGCCGTGAAACACTCGTCTCGCGCACGCAAGATGAACTGCAGTTCAACCTGGCCGAGCGCTATGCTGACATCGTCGCCGAATACAACGGCGAGCGGCCCGGCTCGGCCGTCGTCTCCCCCGAAGATCGCAGCCCGTTCCCGTATGCCCCCGGCGCGACCGATTGGGACGAAGTCGCCCGCGAGATCAAAGACCTGAAGGACAAGATCAGCCGCCTGGGCAACGTCAATCTCGACGCCATCGGCGAACTGGATGAACTCGAAGAGCGCTCCACGTTTTACGCCGGCCAGTTGCAGGATCTCAGCCAGGCGAAGACCGAACTGGAAACGCTGATCGATGAGATCAACCGCGAAAGCGGCGTGCGGTTTGAGCAGACGTTCAATGCCGTCCGCGAGCACTTCCAAGCCTTGTTCCGCACGCTGTTCGGCGGCGGTAGCGCCGACATTTTCCTGGAACTGGAAGTCGAAGACCGCGAAGCCATGAAGGCCGCCGCCGCCGAAGCCGGCAGCGACCTGAAGAGCGTGCCGGTGATGCGCAAGACGGTCGATCCGCTGGACGCCGGCATCGAAATCATCGCCCGGCCGCCCGGCAAAAAGCCGGTCAGCATCAGCCAGCTCAGCGGCGGCGAAAAGGCCATGACCTGCATCGCGCTGCTCATGGGCATCTTCAAGAGCAAGCCCAGCCCGTTCTGCATTCTCGACGAAGTGGACGCACCGCTCGACGAAGCCAACAACGTGCGCTTCGGCCTGATCGTGCAGGAATTCCTCAGCCTCAGCCAGTTCATCATCATCACTCACCACAAGCGGACGATGCAGATCGGCCATGTGCTGTACGGCGTGACGCAGCAGGAGCAGGGCGTCAGCAAGCGCGTGGCGGTGAAGTTCGACCAGGTCGCCCAAGGCGGCAAGATCAGCGAAGCCGCGATCAAGCAGGCCGAGCGCGAAGAGGTGGCAGTCGAGTCCAATGTCGAGGCGGAAGAAGTCGGCGTTTGACGCTTTTGATTCGCCGGGTGACAACGGGAACGTCTTTACTGGAGGTTCCCATGCGTCACGTGACTGATTCATTCCTCGATCAATCCTGCTTTCGAGCGGACGTCTAAGCGGCGGCGGGGCTACCCGTCGGAAACGCACGTCAAGCGAGGCGTGCGCGTCGTGCACGGCGATAAAGAGCTTGTCGAAAAGCTCGGCCGTAACGATCCGTGCCCGTGCAGGTCGGGCCAATGCTTTCAAACAGTGCTGTCTCCGTTCGGGGCGTTTTTGACGGCGTGAACCGAAACGATTACAGCAGATAAACTCAATGGCCGACGGCGCAGTGATGTGCCGTCGGCTTTTTACTGGCTTCTTCACCAGTGTTGGTGTGCCTTATGCGTCCGATCCGCGTTCATTCGACGAAGTTCAATGGCTCGAAGCATTACCGCTTTGAGAGCTTTGTCGTGCGAGAGTCGCCGAGCGAAATTCTGGTTTATAACGGGCCG
>JAQGHK010000501.1 GCA_028288875.1 Phycisphaerales bacterium
CCGATTCAAAGACCAATCAAATCGCCTCGCCCACGCTTGGCCCGACCGGCAATCGCTCCTACTGGATAAGCGATTACATGGTGCAACAGCGGCCGGGCTACATGATGTCGCTCAAGACGGTTTCCACCCGCAGCAACACGCCCGAAACGATCAACGGCGAGAACCTCAAAGGCGGCTACGGCACGGCCGGCGTGAACATGGTTTTCCGCACCGGGCGCGAGTACGACAACATCTATCCCGTGTGGGATTGGTATCGCCTGCCGGGCACCACCAGTGAGCGGGCGGCCGGCGGCACGGGCGGCGCTTACAGTCTTCTGCCCGACCATCACTATGGGAAAACGGCAATGGTCGGCGGCGCCTCCAACGGCACTATCGGCGGCAGCATCTATCAGATGAACGAGTACGGCATCACGGCGAACAAAAGCTATTTCTTCTTTGATCGCGGCGAAGTCGCGATGGGTAATTCCATCAAGCAGGCGGCCGCCAACACCGCGGGCGGCACCATCGGCACGAGCGTCAATCAGACGCTGCTTAATGGCAACGTCGTCTACTCGACCGCAGCCGGCCAAGCCTCCACCATCGGCAGCGGCCAGACGGTTACGCCTGCCAACCTGCGATGGGTGAACCATGATTCCGTCGGCTACCTTTTCCTCACGCCGGTCAGCAATGCCACGATCCGCACCATCCAGCAATCCGGCAATTGGGACTCGATCAACACGGCCGGCACGATCAGCACCGTTCGGTCCAACGTCTTTAGCCTCGACCTCGATCATGGCGCCCTGCCTACCGGCGGCAGCTACCTTTACGCCACCATCCCAAATATCGCCGCCAACCAGATGGACACGTATCTGGCGTCAAACCCGTTCACTGTCCTTCGCAACGATTCGTTCGCCCAGGGCGTCACGGACAATGTCAGCGGCATCTCTGAGATCACCTTCTTCGATCGTGGCGCGGTGACTTTTGCAGATGGCATCACGCTGAGCGAAACCAATCGCTATCACGGCACCAGCGTCATCTGGGACCCGAATGGCCAAACCGTTGATCTCTCATTCGCAAACGTTGACGGCTACGCCACTGGGAACTTCACTTATACCGTCAACAGTCAACTGACCGGCACGGGCGCGGTTTGGAATGCGAGCACCGGGCTGACGACGATCACCTTCAGCCCCATGACCGGCACGGCCGCTGGTTCCACATTCAAACGCACCTTTACCTTTGTCGGTGCCGCCGGTGAGATTCCCGAGCCGGCAATGCTCTGCGCAATGTCGGCTGCCGCCATACTTTTTCGCCGCCGAGGTCTTCGTGCTGTTTGAACTCGGCAGGGCAGAGGCAAGCTTGCCAAGCTGATTATTTGCAGTCCGGACATGTCGCCGACCGGGCCTGTGCATGGTCGATAGGTCTCGGATAACCCGATGCCCTACACGGTATCAACCGGGTAAAATGAACAGTTCCCAATGAGATGACCTTGCCGCCCACGTCGCCTTGCGACGTTTTCCTCCCGCCGCCCGTTCTTGTTGTAAACTTGCCGTCTCGGCGTCGTCTTTGACGTCACGATGGGATGTCCGGCGAAACACGTGCGGCGCGAGGTGAAAGTGCAGATCGAACAGTTGGAAACCCGTTCCCTGATGGCCGGCCAGCCCGGCTTGGCCGTCGACCTGCTGGCGGATAGCGACCGCAACGGCGTCATCGACGCGCGGGATAACACCAAGGAAGACAGTTGGAGCACCGGCGCTGGTGGCCGCGGGGCGGTCATTCTGCCGAACTTCGATCGCGACAACACCACGACCAATGCCCCCGACAATTGGACCGGCGGCATCTTCAATGGCCGGCCGGTCGCGCCGAACAATGTGATCGATAACGCCGCCGACCTCGCCGACGTCGGCCGGGTGCGGCTCGGTAAGCTGAACGCCGACGCGCCGTACGAATACGCGGTCATCGTCCGCTTAATACGGCCCAAGTCGGATCCGGCCTGGTTCAAGAACACGGCCGCCACCGATCGCGTTCGCATCTTCATGCCGAGCAAAACCAGCGGGGCCGACACCGTTCCGCAGGCCGGCGACGTGGCCGTCATGGGGCCGGGGCTGGGCGGCACGATTCGCTTCACCGCCAATCCCGTCGACGCGAACGATTACAGCATTTACGATCTTGTCGGCACCGGCGGGTACTTCTTCGGCATCGAAGGTCTAAAGTATGGCGCGGGCTTTCGGCTGGAAGTGACGCTGCAATACCAACCCATCGGCACCGACGGCCCGCCACCGCCCGCCGAGACGGTGAATACAGACATCGTCGATCTGAAAGTCGCGCCGTTCGTGCTGTCAGACAATCGGCAGCGAGTGACAAGCGCCATCGTCGACGATCTCACGCCTTACGGCCTAGATAACTCGGCCATCCAGAAGACGCTCAAAAGCGTGTTCGGCAGCAAGCTGATCACCTCCCAAAGCGGCGATCTCTGGCAGCAGGACGGTTACGAGATCGGCTATGTAAAGGCACCCTACGGATCAATGCCGGTGGTGATGGAACTGCCGCGTGCCCGCGACTATTTCTTCAGCAGCACCTCCAACATGCGGTCGTTCATTCGCGGCACGCTGCTCAAGGCTGGCGTCGGCGTGAATCTTGATGTCGTGGGCTTGCCGACCGACGACAGTTCCAGCTACGGCGGCGATATCGAAAGTATCGCCCGCCCCGGCGCGAAAGGTCCCGGCCTGCTGCTGATGAGCAACATACCGGCCGCCATGCAGGACTATTTCGCGGCGCAAGGCGTGAACAAAAGCCTGAACCTGCCGCTGGACTGGCTGGCGGTGAATCACGTCGACGAAGTGGTGCAGATGACGCCGACCGGCAAAGTGTTGGTGGCCGACACCGACGTCGCTTGGGCGCTGCTGATTTGGGCCAACAAGCTCGATCCGAATGCACGGATGCACCAGGACATGAACGGCAATCAATACCTTCCGGAAACGATTGACGGCATCAAGGTGAGCGCGGTGCTCAGTGATATTCGCCTCCGAAATCAGAACCTCGAATACGCCCAGCGGGTGACCAGCCTTCGCGGTATCACCCGAGCGCTCAAGAACGCGCTCGGCCTGCAGGAGGAAGTCAGTTCGCCGGTGAAGATCGCCGGCAGCGGCACGGTAAACCTCGCCCGCGGCGGCGTGTTCACACAGATGCTCGGCGGGAAAATGCGGGAATTCACGGTCAAATTCACCACGGCCAGCGATTACCAGATCCGCTTCCGCGACGGCACAGCATGGTCCGCGTGGTACGCCGGCAACAAAACACGTGACGAAGTGTTCCCGGCCGCCCGGGCGTTCATCTTGAAAAACTACTGGTCCGGCACGGCCGTGGCCGGTGATACGTTTACGTTCAAGACACAGACGGGGGCAACGCTGCTGAAGATGCCCGTGCTGTTTTCATCACCGGATTTAGGAATGGGTTCGCCCACGCCGGCGAACCCGCGGATGACAGCTTACAGCGAAGATCACGTGAACGCCTTAGTCGATGGCACGACTGTCATCACCGGCCGGGCGTTCGGGCCGAAGGTGAAGTGGAACGGTAGCGTCGCCAGCGACCTGCTCCAGGATTACGCCTCCGCGACCTTCAAAGGCGGCGGTTACACGAACGTCGTCTTCACCAACGCGCGGATTTACCACGATTCTTCGGGCAGCGTTCACTGCGGCACCAATGCGATCCGTGCATTGCCGACGGACGACTGGTGGCTAGCGTAACGCGCGAACGCCAGCGGCGAAGGTTGTTACGATCGCCTAATCGACCCGCGTCAGCGAAAGGAACTAGCCCGTCGCTGACGCGGCGATCCCAGCATCATCGCGTCCATCCCGGCGCGACGCCTGATTACTTCTTCTTGTTGTTCTTTTCTGAAACCGTGGCGTGCGCCGGCAGCGTCTTCACCCATTCGTCGTGCATTTTCTGCAAGCGCTGCACGACTTCCGGATGCTCGGCGGCCAAGTTTTTGCGCTCGCTAATGTCCTGGTCTAAATTGGAAAGGAACAGCTTGGTGTCTTCTTTGGGCAATGGGCCTTTGAAGGTGGGATCGACCAGATTGCCGATTAGTTTCCACGCGCCGTCGCGGACGGACCATTCGCTCCGCTCGGTTTGCCAGTAGACGATCGGATGCGCGGTGGGTGCATCGGCGGATTTAACGACGGGCATCATGCTGAGGCCGTCCAGCTTTTCAGTCTTTGGCAGGTCGACCTTGCATAATTCGGCGAGGGTGGGCACCCAATCGCAGCCGAGCACGACCTGATTGCGAACCTGACCGGCCGGAAGATGGTCTTTCCAACTGATCATTGCGGGCACGCGAACCCCGCCTTCAAGCAGACTGAACTTCGCGCCGCGGTACGGCCCGGCGTTGCCGCCGCCTCGGTTGGCGTCCTTTTCCATCGAATGGCCCTGGTCGGACATGAAGCAGACGATGGTGTTTTCGCGCAGGCCAAGCTCGTCGAGCTTGGCGAGCAACTTGCCGACGTGATCGTCAATCGTCGAAATCGCGGCGGCATATTCACGACGCGGGGTGGGCAGGTCCTTGTAATGTTCCTGCCATTTCGCGGTGCCCTGCACCGGGTAGTGAGGCAGATTGATCGCGTAGTAGATCAGGAAGGGCTTCTCACGGTTCTTCGCCATGAAATCCGTGCAGCCGTCGGTGATGATGTCTGGGAAGTATTCGCCCTCGCGGACAATTTCCTTGCCGTTGTTCCACAGATCGTGCCAGCCCTTGAAGTAGAAAAAATTGTGGTGGTAATTGTCGATGCAGCCGCTCATGAAGCCGAGCGATTCGTCGAAGCCTTGGGCATTGGGCTCTTCTTCAGTGACAAAGCCGAGGTGCCATTTGCCAAAGTGCCCAGTGGTGTAGCCGGATGCTTTGAACATTTCCGCGATCGTTACCTGCTCGCCGGGCATGCCGTGGCCGCCGCGTGCGGACGAAGCCGATTCATCAGGCAGCCCCGCGTTCGGCGGATATTTGCCCGTCAGAATCGCCGCACGGGATGGCGAGCAGATCGGCGAGTTCGCCAGGAACTGGGTAAATCGCGTGCCCGCCGTGGCGATCGAGTCCATGTTCGGGGTCTGCAGGTCTTTACTGCCGTAACAGTTCAGGTCGAGGCTGCCTTGGTCGTCGGTAATGATCAGTAAGACGTTCGGACGTCGTTCGGCCGGCTTCTGAGGGGCTTGTGCCAGTAAGCTCGCTGCCCACAAAATCGGCAATATCCCGGCCACTGCGATGTGAAGCTTCATATCGAGGCAGCATAAAACGAGATTGTCGGCCGGCAAGTCTGTGTTTTCTGCGTCATGCACTGGGATCTTGGCAGGAACATACGAGTCATCCCTTGCTCGTCCGCTCCAAAATCCTTCGGATCGAGCATTTTGATGCCACCGTGTAACCGAATGCAACACCAGCTACGTTGACGTCGCCATTTGCCCAAAATCACTGGTAATGGCCGAATTCCTGTGGCAATCAGCAATGCCAGAAAGTCAGGCCGCCACGAATGGCCTAGCGGGTTGGGCAACCTTAATCGCACCCGTGTTCCCGCTTTTTGGCTGTTGGCTGACGTGCTGCTTCGCCAACACCTTACACGTGTTGCCACCTGACAATGCACGCAATGACAGATCAATTAAAGGATGTGCGACAACTTTACGATCCACTTACTTAATCGAACCGACCGTTCATCGTGATCGGTTGGCAGTCGCAGTCACGGCCCAGTGGTCCCGTGTAACGCATCGTGATCACGGGTTGAGAGGAGGAATATGGCACGGACTTTTAAAATGCCGCTCATGGGCTTCGCGACGGCAGTCGCCGCTCTCGGAGTTGGGCGTGCAATCAAGCATAGCGGCGGTCGTCGATTCGCATGCGCCAACGTTCTCACCTCGGGGTAAAGCCAGGTCAACCTCGACGGGATAGCCGGAAACGACATCCGCATTACGACCCTGACCAATTAATCCAATATTGGATCCACGGGCATCGGGAGCCAGCGGGTTCCGGACAGCGCGGGCGGTCCGCCGACAAATGACACGCGCTTCACTTCGGTTCATCGCTGGCGACACCACTGGCGCAGCGGTTCTTCCATCAACCAGAAATTCGCGTACCAGGCCATCGATGTCGGATACAGGACCGCGCCGACAAAG
>JAQGHK010000551.1 GCA_028288875.1 Phycisphaerales bacterium
CTTTGTCCACCGTCACGGCGGAACGATCGCCGTACAGGACGTTCAGCATGCCGTGGTGGACGTCAATCTGATTGAATGGCATGCCCGGAATACCGATGATGTCTGCCGCCAAGGCCGCGTTCTTCAACCGCGTCATGGTCAACATTTTCGTGAGCGGCAGATAGCTCACATTGCTCCACGCGAAGGCCGGTCGCGTGTTGTATCCCGCGCGAGTGTGCGTCAGATTCCCCGCCGGCGGTGGCCATGCATTGGACGTGGAATCCAGCACGCCCGCGCCTGTGTAGGAGCGGCGGTTGAAGGTGAATTGATCGTCGACATGACTCGGACAGTAAAACGTTTTGACCGAGTTTTTCAGGTAATTGCCCAGCCACAGCCGGCCCAATACGGGATAGAACCCGGAATCTTTGCAGACGTAATAGCCGGTCCAGGGCTGCCCGTTGACATACCCGATCGGGAGCTGATCTTTGAAGTCATTGGCGTAGAATTGAAGGTAGGTCCCTAACTGCCGAAGATTGCTGAGACAAGCCGTGCGCCGGGCCGACTCGCGTGCCTTGTTAAGCGACGGCAACAGGATGCTGATCAGCAGCGCGATGATGCCAATCACCACCAGCAGTTCGACGAGCGTGAAGCCCGACACACGGGGCGATCCGGACTTGCTGTGTTGACGATCCATGATGAGTCCTCCCCTGCTGCGGCGACGGAACTGCCTGCCGCCTGCCGCTGATTTCTTCGAGTTACTGATCAATGCGCCATTTGTAGTTACTGAGCGGCGGCTGGCTGAGCGCGGCAAGCGTGAAGTCATCGGCCTTCAGGGGCAACTCAGACCGCAGCGCCGAGGAGGCGTGGCCGTCGCAGAAAAGCAGGTTCGTGTACTTGTTGCCGATGTGGCGTCCGTTGATTCGGAACGCAGTGTTGTTATTGGCCACCGATGAATCCTGGGCGGCATTCATGTACAGGCCGTCGAAAACCAGCACGGTTTCAGATGAATGGCGAATGGAAGAAACCTTCAGTAGCGGCGTAGTGGACGAATACAATCGTGAGGGCAGTACGAGCATCCCTGCGCCGGTCGCGCCCATCTGCGGGACGGTGTTCGTTCCCCCATTGATGCCATACCAACTGTCGGCCCAGACGTCTTCATCGACGCCCACCGTTCGGAACGCGCGCCCGCAATACCCGCCGTAAGCGGTGATCAACGTGTTGTTAGTTGCGGGGCCACTCGCAGGCAGATCGAGCGTGCCGCTTGGGCAATAGAACACGCCGGAGTTCATCGGCGGGCGATTGATTTCATTGCCCGTGCCGTTGCCGTCCCACGGACAGGTTTCGACCCTCAGATACTTGCGGTCGAGAAGAATATTGACCCATGTGTGGCCGCGGCCGTGCGCGATTGACGCGCTGGTGGCCCACTGGCAAGGCACCTGAGCCTTGAACTCGTTCTGATAGAACTGAATGGCGATGCCGATCTGCCGCAGGTTTGACAGGCACTTGATGCTCTTGGCCTGCTCGCGAGCCCGATTCAGCGACGGCAGCAGAATGCTGATCAGCAGCGCGATGATGCCGATCACCACCAGCAATTCGACCAGCGTGAAGCCGCTTTGACGTGAACGATTGAAGGGGGAGTTGATGCGATTCATCACACAGGCTCCGTCGACTTTCCGTTGCCGGGCAACGGTTCGGTCGATTTGAATTGAAGAGATCCACCACCGGCCAACCCGCCAGAATTGGCCGCTGGGGAAGGATATTCTCTGCATCAAAAAAGATCAAGCATTATTCGCACAAAGATTTCGGCATTGGGTCAACTTTGTGTCAGTTGATTCACGCAAACGCTTTGCCGTTCGTTCGGGCGGCGATACGACGTCGGTTTATGTGACTTTTCAGCCGCCGGTTGAGTCGCGGACGACCAGTTCCACGTCCATCAGCGTCATCCCCGCGGGCGGCGGCGAGTCGCTGGTCATTTGCGCGACCAGGCGTTCGTAACAGACCTGCGCGAACGGGTCGGCCGGGAAGCGGATGGTCGTCAGCGGGACGGGCAGCATCTCGGCGAACGGTTCGTCATCGAAGCCGGCTACTTTCACCTGATCGCCGATTTTCACGCCCAAATTGACCAGATGCCGGCAGATCAGCGCGGCGTAATGGTCCATCTTGCAGACGATGGCGTCGGGCTTGGCCGTTTCCATCAGCCGCCGGCAGAAGTCGACGTCGATATCGGGCAGATCAGCCCGGAACACCATCGACCGGTCGTGGCCGATATCGCTTTCTTCCAGGGCGTCGAAATACCCGCGCATCCGGTCCGACGCGGCGCTGGAGACGAACGGCGACCCGACAAACACGATCCGCCGACAGCCGCGCTGGATCAGGTGATCGGTGACGAGAAAGCCGCCCCGCCGGTTGTCGTACGACACGACTGACAGCTTGCTGCGCTGCGGAAACGCCACGATATCCCGGTCCACCGCAATGACGGCGATGCCCGCGGCCTCCAGCCGTTCGACGACGGCGGCGTTGTAATGCGCGATGTTCTGCGGCAGTTCGACGGGGTAGTAAAATACGCCGTTAACACCTTGCTCAATCAGCACTTGCGTAGCCGCCAGCATGCGATCGAGCAGGTCCTCCCGGTGGATCGCCCGCCCCATGGTCTGCAGCCGCAGGTGGTCGGTCCGCCAGGAGGCGACTTCGGAGAGATGGGCGTGAATCTGCCCGCCGATATAGCCAAGATGGGCGGCGGTGTCGGCAAACGGGGCGAACAGGGCCACGCGGTTGCCCGACTTGGACTTGGCGACGTGCGTCCCCCCGCCGCGAGCTCGATTCAGCAGGCCGCGGCCTTTGAGATCGCGCATGGCGCGTGACACCGTCGACCGCGAGGCCGAGAACTTCTTCGCCAGTTCCGCCTCGGTCGGCAGACGATCCCCCGGCTGGAACCGCCCAGAGGCGATTTCGCTCAGCAGCGTATCGAATACCTCGCGGTGCCGCGGCTTACGCCCGTCGGCGATCTCGCCGTCAGCGATTTCAGCCAACACCAGCGCCGGCTTACCGCGGACAGATCGGGGGTTCATCGAGGGTCCTGACTCAGTGGGCATAATCGATCAAATTTAGACCAAATACTTACACATAGAA
>JAQGHK010000573.1 GCA_028288875.1 Phycisphaerales bacterium
CGGATGGTGTCGCGCACGAATTCCAACGCCGGCGCTGGCCCGGCGGATTTCGCGGCGAGTTCGTCGGCTTTCATGGCGGGATCAAAATCGATCTGCGGAAATCGCTTCACCAGCGAGTCCACATCCTCCGCCGTCGGACCCACGATGGGGCCGCCGTCCTGCGGCGTCGCCAGCGGCTTGGGCGTCGCCCCGCCTTGCCCCGCCGCCGGGATGGCCAGCGGCGATCCCGCCAGCGTCAGGCCCGGCATCAGCAGAATCGTCAGCACTAACCGGAAGCAAGAAGTGCGAGCCCAGGTCTGCCGCATGCCAAGCCCCTTTCGCCCGACGCGCTTTCGCGCGGGCCTCTTTCCGCGGCATCGACCGGCCACCCCGTGGCCCGCCGACGCCCGTCCGCGCACTCTAAACTCAGGGCCATGGCCGTCAACAACAATCTGCCGCCGCGCCGTCCCCTAGTCGGGTTACGCCGCCAGCCCTAGGGATTCCCCTCGTCGCCCCACAATATTGGCCTGGGAAATGGGAATTCAGCGCAGCGCCGCACTCCCTGACAGATGTTTTGGCTCCAGCGAGCCCCCGCAACGCATTGGCTAGTACGGTTTCACCCTACTCCCGACGAAGCCGCACTTTCCGAACCGAAAGCCCTATGAAGCAGCGCCACCGCAACGCCCGTTCGAACCGCACTTCCCGCACCCGCACCGCGATCGAAGCATTGGAGAACCGCCGG
Source organism: Phycisphaerales bacterium (assembly GCA_028288875.1). Taxonomy (GTDB): domain Bacteria; phylum Planctomycetota; class Phycisphaerae; order Tepidisphaerales; family Tepidisphaeraceae; genus RYN-431. Next base: position 722 of record JAQGHK010000573.1, read on the forward strand.
CTGATGTCGGTCGTCACCATCAACGGCACCTCCGGCGATAACACCTTCGTCCTGCAGGCCGGCAAGCCGGGCGACACCATCGTCTACAACGGCAACGGCGGGCATGACAAGATCACCATCGAGTCCAAAGGTTCCGTCGGCACGATCTTCGCCAATGTGAAGCTGATGAACACCAGCACCGGCACATGGGATTTGCAGCTTTACAATGTCGAAGCCGGCGGCGTGAAGACCGTGACGGCGGCCGACGGGAAGATCAACGGCGTCATCAACGGCGTCGTCGATTTCAGCCAGACCAAGTTGCAGTCGCTGGCCGTCGTCGCGCAGGGCGCCACGGGCAGCAAGGCGGCCATCGACGAAGCCGTCGCGCCTTTCTTCAACGAGTTCCACTTCCAAGGCGACTGGGGCGTCAACATCGGCGCCGCCACCGGCAAGCTCGATGGCATTAAAGTCCCGCTGCAGGTCAGCGATGATTACGGCACCGGCACGCTGCACGTCAGCGACCTGAGCGATGCCGCCAATCGAAACATCACGCTCACCGACAAGCAGATCATCGGCCTGTCGCCCAAGCCGATCACCTACGGCGGGTTCAACAAGCTCTCCGTTTTAGCCGGGTCAGGCGATAAGACCGTCGCCATCACGGGCACGTCCGTGACGACGGCGTTTACGTCCTTCTCCGGCAATGACACCGTCAGCGTCGGCAACAACGGAAAGTTCGACAAGTTCAGCCGCAGCCTGAACGTGGCGGCCCTTTACGGGAAAATGGGCCTGACCTACGACCGCTCCAAAGACACCAACGACAACACCTGGACGATCGACAACAAGACCATCAGCACCAGCGGCATCGGCGTGCTGCTCACCTACGGCGGCAACGCCACCGTCAAACTGCTGACCGGCATCGGGCATGACACCGTCACCGTCAATAACACCAACGCCAACGAGTTCTACCTGAACACCGGCCCCGCGACGGACCGCGTGACGATCTTCGCCGCCACCGGCCACGTCACCGTGGACACCGGCACGCAGGACGCGAACAACCAACCCGGCGATGATGTCGACAATACCGACGGCACCAAGGGCGCCATGTCCTGGCTCGCGGGCGGCCTGTCAGTCAAGAATGCCGAAACCTTCGGCCTGTCCGATCTTTCTTCCGCGGGCGGCCATCATTACACCCTCTCCCCCGGCGCCCTGTTCCGCGACGGCAAGCAGATGGCCAGCTTCTCCGGCGAACTCATGGCGGCCATGCTCGGCAGCGGCGGCAACGATTACCTCGACGCTTACGGCTTCGACAAGCCCGTCCTGCTCGAAGGATTCTCCGGCAACGATGTCCTCCAGGGCACCGCCTTCAACGACATCCTGCAAGGCCAGCTCGGCAACGACACCCTCGTCGGCGGCGGCGGCAACGACCACCTGACCGGTGATGAAGGCAACGACCTCCTCGACGCCACCGGCGACGGCCCCGGCACCACCGTCAAAGGCGGCACCGGCACCGACACCCTCCGGACCGACAGCCCAATGGCCTCGGTCAGCAGTATCGAAATCTACCAATACCCCGGCGTCGTCAGCGGCACCGTCTTCGCCGACACCAACAAGAACGGCACCTGGAACGTCGGCGAAGTCGGCAAGAAAGGCGTGCAAGTCTGGGTCGACGTCAACCACAGCGGCACCTTCGACTACGGCGACCTGTCTGCCTTCACCGACAGCTCCGGCAAGTACACCATCCGCGATATCGACGCGGGCATCTACAACCTGAACGTGCTGCCGCCCTTCGGCTACAAGCAGACGACCGCCGCCGGCGCGCCGACGGACCTCTCCATCTTCAGCCAGACCAAGCTGACGGGCCTGACCTTCGGCGTCGCACCGAAGTAAACGCCTGGTCCTGAACACGACGTACGCCGGGGCCGCACAAGCGGCCCCGGCGTATTTATCGATGTGCCATTTCCGCATTAGTTGTCCCAGCAATGCCCGACGTGCGGTCTCTCAAAATGAGCGGTAGTATCCGTGGCGGCCGCGAGATCGGCCGTCTGCGGCCGCACCCGATCATGGCTTTTCTCTTCTACGGCATCTTAGCCACGCCTTACGACGACGCTGTCTACATGGCCTGTACGGCGCACTTCGGCGGCTTGGCCCGGCGGACTGAACTGCCGTTCGACGGCTTTGCCATATCAACCGGACCGGCCCCAATGCCTTGGGTCGGTGACGCTACCAAGGGTCCCGACTTGGAGGTCGATTCCACCGCGGCGGAAATGATCGAGTTCAGCCAAACGTTTCCAGAGACGACGTTTGTGTACCTGTACGCCGAGTTCGGCGGCGGCAACGGCGAATACGCCGGCTTCGTCTTCCGGGCCGGCCGGCGAATCCACGACGAGCCCTTCCGCGATCAGGTCGGCGACTACGGCCCGCTCGAGCGGCTGGTGAGCCATCTGGGCGTCGACCTTCACGGGAATCCCTACTTCGAACCGCTTCGCCGCGGTTTTTTCGAGCGCGGCGACCCGATGCCACCCATCCGGATCGATCCTGCAATCCAAGCCGCCCAGGACCAGCGTGTCGGCGCCATCACCGCGAACTATCGGCAGGCCATGCAGCCGGCCGTCGCGCGGGCACCGACGAAAAAGACCTTCTGGGCACGGCTGTTGAGCGGAAAGTTAAGACGTTACTGATTTGGATATGCGACGTTTCTTTGCGATTTTTCTATTGATCACGGCCGTCGGCTGCGAGTGTCCGCCGGAGCCGGAATTGGCGACCCTGTCGGAGGCCGCTGGCGGGCAGCCATTCATGCGCGTCGTGAAGATTTATCCGACCCGCCTTGTTGTAGAGCGATACCAATCGCAGTGCGGCAAAGAGGCTGAAGTGCTGTTCACGGCAACGCTCAAACCGACTGAGATTAAAATGCTGCAAGACCGCCTGGCCGGCGCTCGCAGTGTCGAACTCAAAGAGAGCTACACGAGCATGGTGCAGGACGGAACGAACTGGCTGTTCCGATTCGGCAGTTCATCGCAGCCGACGAAGACGACCACCATTTCCAACTATTACGGTGCCGACCTCGACAGCCTTGCTGAGCTTTCCGACACGGTGGACGCCTTGCTACCCGAGCAGTTTCGCATTCGTTACGGGGCAGCCGCCCGCCGCGCGGGGTCCTACCACTAGCGGCGGCGAAACGAAGTTCGCGGTAATCTCTTGTGGGCCGCGCGATCGCCGGCCATTGATCGGTGTGGGATCTTTTTCAGCAGGAGCGCAACGTGG
>JAQGHK010000628.1 GCA_028288875.1 Phycisphaerales bacterium
GCCTGCAGCGACGCCAGCAGGCTGGTCTCGGCGGTTGAAGTAGTGCCGCCGTTCGCGGTCACGTAGGCGGGGTTGTAGGAGCTGGCCAGGGTCATATCCAGGGTGCTGTCATAGCTGCCCGCGGTGACGCCGAGGGGGAAGCCCGCAAATGTGGGCGTTGTCGTCGCCACACCGGCCGTGCCCGTGCCGGGCGTGGGCGTTGCGGCGTGAATGTGCGAGGCCGTGGTCGTGCCGGTCAGGCCGGTAAAGGTCACCTGCACGCGCATCGTGTGGGCGGTGGTGTTCCAAGTGACGATCCCGCTGCCGGTGCCCGGCGAGGCGTTGGCCGGCGACTCGTTCGGGCCCGACATCGCCGTGTTGAACGTGATGACAGCCGCCTGCGCCGCCCCCGGCCCGGCCATCAGAACCGCGCCGGCCAATACGCCCGCCGCCGCCGTCGAAAACCCCATTGTTCGGTGAAGCAGTTGCTGCATGAGTCGCCCCTTTCGATAAAAGCGGCTTTCCGCGGCCCGCGGCCGATCGAACGGGATTAAAAATGAAGCTCTCGCTCCACTTCGCATGCCCGATTGCCGTCATGCCGCTGGCCGATACCCCTGCTGACTTGATCCTCGCGTTATAACAATCGCAGAACAGCCGAGCAATCGGAATCCGCGCCATTCAGGGCAAACCCGCCCGCGTTTCCATCCGCGCGGCCCGCGAACGCCGGCGTGAGACGGCCGGGACATCTGTCTAGTTCCCGCCGAAGAGCAGGTTCGTGCTGATATTGACGGCGAGCGCGACAACGATGGTGGCGAACACAAACGAGAGGATGCCGTGTTTGGTAATGGTGCGGCGGACGACCTTTCGGTTGACGTCGGTGTCGGTCACGCCGTAGGTGCAACCGATGGCGAAGGCGATGTACAAAAAATCCCGATAATCCGGCGCGGTCTTGGGGTCGTCGTGCCAGTCGAACCCGCCGGCGGGCGGGCCGTCGGCGTCGTCTTCGTTGATATAGAACAGCCGCGCGTAGTGCAGGGCGTAAAGCGTGTGCACGAGCACCCACGCGGAGGCCGTGGCGAGAATCGGAAGGACGATGCCGAACACCTTCATCGTCCCGTGATCGTTCTGTGAATCCTTCAGCGCGAGGCAGACGGCCCCGACGCTGGCGAACGTGGCCACCGTCAGCAGCAGATCGACAATGCCGCGGCTTGCGTCGTCCATACGGCAGCGATGCCGGGTGGCGTCGGCATCGGCGCGCAGCATGATTCGCCACGCCATGAACAAATAAGTCCCCGCCCCGGCCGACCACCCGGCCAGTCCGCGCAAGGTCCACGACCAGCTATGGGGCACCGCCACGGTGGTCAGGAGGATGACGACGATACTCAAGGCCAAGCGGGCGGCCGCGCCGCCGATGCGATCAGACCAGTGCGTGATAACAGGCATGCCTCACTTATATCCGATGTCCGCCGGCGTCTCGCGATCTCTCGCGATCTCTCTTGATTCGAACACCGCATGATGCCACGGTGATGGCGCGCTGGTTTCAGATCATTCGCCAGCCGGCGTCACAGGCGGTCCTTCCGGTCGGGAAGTGCTCTACACTTCAACTTGTATCGCTGGTGTGTAACTACGAAGGAATCGACTCATGATGAATCTGAAGCTGCTCGCGAGTGTGGTGATGACGGCCGGTTTGCTCGGCGGGTGCGCGTCGGACCAGGACAACAAGCGTCCGGTCGATCCGAATACATTACCCGCGCCAAAGGTGAGCCAAGGCGAAGCCCGTCAGGCCGTGCAGGCCAAGTATCCCGGCGGCACGGTGAACGCCGGCAAGGCCGAGCCGTGGAAGGGAAAGCTGTTCTGGATGTTCGATATCACGATGGCCGGCACGCCGAACCTGACGGAAGTAGCCGTCGACCAGCAGTCCGGCAAAATCGTCTGGACGAACGTCCAGACACCAGCGGAACGCGCGAAGGAAGAACTGGAAGAGAAGAACGAAAAGTAAGCCGGCCGGCGCGGGCTATTGCTGACGACGAGAACCGCGGCGGAGCGTCGCGAGCGCGCCGACGGCCGCGCGCAGCGTCGCGCACCGGATTTATCGTGCTGCCACCTCGGCACGGGCCTATTGTGTCAACCCGCCGCGTCAATCCGACGTGCGGGATATTGATCGATGAGGCTCGATATGAAATTGAAGGCAATGACCACGATGGAATTCTCCGCCACGGCCCCCGCGCCGTCGGTCGTCATGCTGCGCCCGCGCAGCGGGGCGGGGCAGTGGATCATGGAGGAAAAGTACGAGCTGACGCCGTTCACCCCGGCGACCGAATACGTCGACCAGTTCGGCAATCTCTGCCAGCGCCTCACCTTCCCCCAGGGCGACTTCCGCATCAGCACCACCGCCGTCATCGAAACGTGTGACACGATGGATATCGCCCCCGGCCTGCCGCCGACGCCGATCGAAAACCTGCCCGACGACGTGCTGCAGTTCCTGCTGCCCAGCCGCTTTGTCGAATCCGATGTGCTGCTGGACCTCGCCAATGAAGTGACCGCCGGCCAGATCCCCGGCTACAACCAGGCCGAGGCCATCCGCCACTGGATCCACACCACCTTCAAATACGAATACGGCACCACCGACGGCACCACCAGCGCCCGCCAGATGGTTCAGCAGAAGATTGGCGTCTGCAAGGATTTCGCCCACACCGGCATGGCCCTGTGCCGCGCGCTGCGCATCCCAGCCCGGCAGGTTGTCGGCTACTTGTACAAGCTGGATCCGATGGACCAGCACGCCTGGTTCGAGGCCTACGTCGGCGGCCGCTGGTACACCTTCGACGCCACCCAGCAGGGCCCGCGCGGCGGCCGCATCGCCATCGCCTACGGCCGCGACGCCGCCGACGTCGCCCTCGTCTCCGAATTCGGGCCCCTGGAAACCAAGAGCATCCACGTCAGCGTGGAGCAGGTGTAAGACGCCGATCGATTGAAGGATCGCCGTTTTAGCGCCCGCGATGATTACTCTCGGCGTCGCCCGAGAAATCCGAGCGTGGCACATCCTAAGAGCGACAAGCTCGCCGGTTCAGGAACGACGAAGCCGGTGTCGGAGAGTTTGAAGACGGTGCCGGCGTTGTTCGCACCGCCGGTCATCGTCGTGCCGTACAGATTGCCTGTGGGATCGGCGATGAGATTGCCCGCCAGCATTTGTCCGGTCATGGCGTTAAAGGACATGAGCGTGGAAAATGTGCCATCCGGGGTGAGCTTGAAAACCGTGCCGAAACCGCCCGATCCGCCTGCGGAAGTCGTGCCATATAGGTTACCCGCGGCATCGGTGATCAAGCCGGCAACGGGCGTTGCACCGTTGGTGTGCAGAAAACTCACCAGTGTTGAAAGCGTGCCGTCGGAAGCGAGCTTAAAAACGGTACCGATGTTTCTCGTGCCGCCATTCGACGTGGTTCCGTAGAGATTGCCCGCTCCGTCAGCGATGAGATCGGAATTGGGGGCCGCGCCGTTCGTCCCGTCAAATGAGGCGACGGTGGACAGGGAGCCGTCCGGGGTCAACTTGAAAACGGTACCGGCACCCGGGTTGCCGCCGCTCTCCGTCGTACCGTAATAATTGCCATCGATGTTGCGCGTCAGGCCGGCGTGAGGATTGGCCCCATTGCTGACGACGAAGGTGGCCAGCGATGTCAGGCCGCCGGTCGACGCGACTTTGAAGACGGTGCCGTGATTGTCGCTGCCGCCGGTGTCCGTCGTGCCGAGCAGGTTCCCCTGTGCATCGATTACCAGGCGCCCACGCGGATTGCCGCCGTTTCCCGTGGGCGCAACGGTCAGAGCGGCGAGTGTCGAAAGCGTTCCGCCGGCCGTGATTTTGAAGACCGTGCCGAATCCGGAAAAGCCGCCGAAACGCGTCGTGCCGTACAAATTGCCGGCCGTATCGGCGATGAGGGCCGCAGAGGGCGTCCCGCCGTTCGTGTAGTTGAATGTTGCCAGCGTGGAAAGCCCACCGCCGGCGGTCAGCTTAAAGACGGTGCCCTGATTGTTCGCACCGCCCGCGGACGTGGTCCCGTACAGATTGCCGTCCGCGTCGGCCAACAGGCCGGCTTGCGGAGCGGCACCGTTGGTGCCGTCAAAGGTGACCAGCGTGGTGAGCGTCGGCGCGGCCGACGCGCTGGCGGCGATAACGGCCGTCAGGCAGCCGATTGCGGCCATCGCGCGTGATCGTTTTCCTGCGGGTTTGGAAGAGTGCATACAGACCTCCGAATGAACCGTGTTCGATAACGCCATCTGGCCGACCCGACGCGAACGCATCGATCGCAATCGATACTTCCCGGCCCGATCCGCCAATTCCCCCGCGAGTCGCGGCTGCCCGGTTTGACCCGGGCCGGCGGGGGAGGTTAGCGAGCTAATTCGATAAGATTTGGCGGGCCGGCCAAGTTCAGCGTCATCATTGTCGCCGATGGCCGCCGACACTCCCGGCGGCGTTCGTTGCGTAATGCGGTCCATTTTTGTGGAATGGCCGCCATGCCGCTCGCGACCTCGGCCGAGTCCGGGGGATAACCTGATGTACGCGTATGTCGATGGCGTTCTGTTTCGGCCGGAAATGGTGCCAGGCTATTAACGTCCTGTGCAAACGCCGGATTGGGAATTCGATTCGAACGAAATGCGGTTGCAGCCATTGACGACGCCACTGCCATCGCATTTTGACCATCACGACATTGTTAGAGTCTCGCAATGAAGTCGTCGATCGTCATGCCGAGGTCGGCGATGATGCCGCGGAGGGTGCCGAGTTTTAGATCTTTTGTCCCGTGCATGGGAACGACCACGCGGCGGCCGTCGGAGACGCGATAGTAGACGGCGTGACTGCCTTTTTGACGATCAAAGACGAAACCGATCGATTCGGCCACGCGGACGACTTCGCGGGCGCGGATGGGCGGCGGCTTGGGCATTGGTCAGGCGACGGCGACGTCCAGCGGTTTGATCAGCAGATCCTCGATGGGCAGGGGCTCGCCGTGGGCCTGAAGGCTTTCGACGTACACGCTCATGGCTTCGCGAAGATTGGCGACGGCTTCATCGAGCGTGTCGCCTTCGGCGTGGCAGCCGGGGAGTGCGGGGCAGAAGGCGTGATAACCGCCGTCCGCCTCGGCTTCGAAGAGGGCCGTGTAACGCATAGGCCGCATTGTATCCGTCAGGCTAAGCGGCGGGTAGCGACAATGCGCCGCTTGCCGTTTGGGGGTGGAATGGTCCAATCAGGCGATGCTCTCTCCCATCTGCCCTGAAGCGGCCAACAAATACGTGCGGGTTTGGATTGATAGCGTGGTGAATCACTGTCGGCCGGACAAGGTGGTGTTTTGTGATGGGTCGGCGGCGGAGCGGTTGGAAGTGCTGGCGCGGGGCGTGGCGGATGGGACGTTTCTGAAGCTGAACGAGCAGAAGTGGCCGGGGTGTTATTACCATCGGTCGAACTCCAATGACGTGGCGCGGACGGAGCACCTGACGTTCATCTGCACGCCGTCGCAGGATCTGGCGGGGCCGACGAATAATTGGATGAACGATCAGGCGGCGTACGCGAAGCTGCGGCCGCTGTTCGCG
>JAQGHK010000653.1 GCA_028288875.1 Phycisphaerales bacterium
TGGCCAGAGTATTTGTATCTGTCGCGCTGATACTGTCGAAATCGGACGTGTTGGTCGGGCTGGCGGGGGTGTCGGTGCCATTGGGCAACTGATCGCCGCGGACAGTTTCGGCGTGGCCGTCGGCGAACATGAAGTTGGCCGTGGTTTTGCCGTTGTGGCGGAGCGAGATGCTGTTGGCGTCCAGGTTGTGGGCCTTGGCGCCGTCGAAAAGCATGGCCATTTCTGACGAATTGCGGATCTGCGTGATCTTGGTCAGCGGGCTGCCGTATAGGACGCCGGTGGTGCGGTTATGGCCGAGGGTGCGCATGGGCCAGAGGGTTTGGCCGGTGCCGGCGGCGATCTTCGCGCCGCCGGGCTGGACGAAGTTGCCGGCGTACCAGGTGTCGACGATGACGCCCGTCCCTTGAATGGCGGCGGCCGCGCCGCTGTCCCACGTCCAGGATTGGCGACGCCAGAAGCCATCGTTTCTGCCGTCGGTCTTACTGGTCGCGTTGCCGGGGCTGTTGGCGAGGTCCGACCCGCTGGGGCAGCGGAAGACGGTGTTGCCGACCGAGTTCACGTTCTGCCAGGCGTTTTCGCCGGGGGGCGTGCCGCTGCTGCCGTAGAGGGCGATCTGGTCGCCCTGCTTGATGTAGCCGCGGTTGCACAGGATGGTGGCCCAGCTGTCATCGCCCCGGCCGGAACCGAGGGTCGTGCCGGTGATCTGCTGAACCGAGCCAGGGACGATAAAGCCCTTGTTGTCGTTGGTATACAGGGCGAACGCCTGGCCAATGGATTTCAGATTCGACAAGCACTTCATCGACTTCGCCTGCTCCCGGGCCTTGTTCAAGGACGGCAGCAGGATGCTGATCAGCAGCGCGATAATGCCAATGACGACCAGGAGTTCCACCAGTGTGAAAGCCCGCCGCGACGGAGTCAGGCGAGCGAGAACGACTTCGATTTCCAATAACATAGATAGATAAAGTAGGAATTCGATCGTTTGTTTCAACTGATGTCGGATATAATCAACACGGCGGCGTCCGATGTATCCTCGGATATCGGCTACTTTGGAGGGGACACGTGTTTCGACAGATCACAGGGATTGCAACCGCGCTGATCGCAGTGGTGATCGCGTCGACGGCGCGGGCGGATGTGGTGCTTGGGGTGTCGCCGCCGCTGAACGGGGCAGCGTGGACGTTCACGCCTTATGCGGCCTACTACACGGACAACGCTCAGCAACGGCCATTTACGACGCCGGCCGTTGAGAGCCTTGCCGGCGTGGCCGTCGGGCCGGATGGCAATACTTACATCGCGACCAACGGCATCGGGGTAGGGAACGTCATTGTCATTGACGGCCGTACTGGCGCGTTCCGGCGAAGTATCTCTGACCCCGTCTACAGCCCGCGCTACACCCAGCCGGGCCATCTGACTGTCGCGCCGGACGGCGCAGTCTACGTCACCAGCAATCATTTTGACTCGGTCCCCGGTTCTATCAACGGCGTGATCGGCCTGAACGCCACGGCGGGCGGCATGACGCGCGTGCCGATCAACCTCGGCAATACGGCGTCGACTTATGCGTATAACACGTTCGATGTCGCCGTCGGCCCGGATGGCCGCGTGTTTGCCTCGACGGGCATGGGCGTCGTAACGTCGACCCTGCCGGGCGAAACGCCTGATTTCGTCGCCGGCCGCGTGTTCATCGCGCCGGGGACGGGCGGTTTATCGTACTCGGGTGCGTTGACCGTCGGCCCGGACGGCGACCTGTACGTCGCCAGCGGCAGCGCCGTCCTGCGGTTTAGTGCGACGACGGGCGCGTTCATCGACAATTTCATCCAGCCCGACACAAGTTTCGGGACGATCTCGGACATGGCCTTCGACTCGGCCGGCGACCTGCTGGTGGTCAACGCCACGCCGACCGTCTCGCGGTTCAGCGGCGCAACGGGCGCGAAGCTGACACCGTTCACCGTGATCAATACCGGAGTGGTAATTTCCATCGCGACCGGCGCCCTGCCCGAGCCGGCGTCACTTGGCCTGATCGCGACGTGCGCCGCGATCGGCCTTCGCCGGGTGCGCAAGTCACGCAAGGAGTAAGTGTCGCCATGTCGCAGAACACCGATACCGTGAACGCGTACCTCGACGGATTCCGCAAGAACGACCACGCGCAGATCCTGTCTTGCCTCACCGACAACATTCAGTGGACCGTCTATGGCGCGTTTCAATTGTCCGGCAAGGCGGCGTATGACAAAGCCATCGATGGCGCGCCCCACTTTATCGATCCGCCGACGCTGGATGTGGTGCGGATGGTGGAGCAAGGCGACGTCGTGATGGCGGAACTGACCGGCATCGCCCGGCGTGCTGAGGGCGGCGAGATGCGGATGTCGATGGCGGAGGTGTTTGTGATGCGCGAGGGCAAGATCGCGGAACGCCGCGCGTGGGTGATTGTGTTGAAGGAAAACGATTTTCGTTAAGCCCCGTGAGAACCGGCCGGGCCTCCACTCGCCGGGCCGCCCGGCGGTAATTTTGATGGAAATCGCTGAACCTAATCGCCAAGGCCGCATTCGTCGCCGGGGTGTTTATGCGCTGTGGCTGGCCGTGGTCGTCCTTGCGGGGCTCGGGTCGCGGGTGAAGGCGGTTGGGCTGCCCCACTTTGTGTCGAAGTATGCCGGCGATGCGCTGTGGGCGTTGATGATCTTAGTTGGTCTGGGACTGCTGTGGCCGCGCGGGCGGACGGGGCGGCTGGCCGCGGTGGCGGCTTTGATCTGTGCCGGCGTGGAGTGCAGCCAGCTCTACCACGCGCCGTGGATCGATGGCCTTCGGCGGACCTTCGTGGGGCACCTGGTGCTGGGCGATACCTTCGGCTGGGGCGATCTGGCGGCGTATGCGGTGGGGATTGTGGTGGGTGCGGGCGTGGAATCGGCGGTATGTTTTTGGCGGCGGGCGGCGGTGGAACGTCGGGCGATCTGACGCTCGAAGCCCTCACCCTGGCCCTCTCCCGGCCATACCGGGAGAGGGGATCAGAGCGATACCGGGAGAGGTCTGTCGCAACCGGCTACCAAGCGATGGCCACGTGCGTGGCCTCGACGCCGTTGGCGATGCGCAGGCGCAGGAGGCCGTCGGCGTAATCTTTCGCGTCGGCGGCGATGGGTTGGCCGTTGACGGTGACCGTTTTCGGCTCGCCGGGCAGTTTGATGCAGACGACGCCGTTGCTTTCAGCCAGGCCGTCGGTGGCGAACTCCAGGGAGTTGGCCGTCTGCTTGGTTTCGCCGACACGGCAGGCGGCGGCGACCACGCCGATGGCCGGCGCGGCGTCCAGGTCGACCAGCACGGCGCGGGCGCCGGGCGTGACGGCGTATTCCGTGATGACCGGCAAGGCCGCATCAAACAGCGGAATGAAGTGGCCCTTGAGGGTGAAGGTTTCGGTCCCTTCGACCTTCTGTTCCAGGCCACCGGCGATGATGTACGGGCCGCGCTTGAGGACGAGCGAGCCGGTCTCTTTCCATTCCACGTTCACGGCCTTCATGGCTTCTTTGACCATGTCGCGAACTTCCGTAGCGCCGTTCTTGTTACGTGTCAGCACCGACGGCGACTTCGCGGCATACACCACGACGCCGTCGCCGACTTTGCTCAGGCCGGTGGCGTCGCGTTTGATGCCGAGCTTGTCGAACAGATCGAAGCGCGGCGTGGCCAGCTTGTTGTCGCCGGTGTTCCACCATTCGCGGACGGCGTTGAACGGATCGCGATCGTTGTCGACGACCACCAGTGCCCCGCCGCCCTTCACCCACTTGGCGATGGCGTCGTGCATCTCAGGGTGCGGCGGCTTCATGCCTTCGTAGCTGACCAGCAGCACCTTGTATTGCGACAGATTGGCCAACTCCATCTGCACGGCTTCGACGGGGATGCCGCGCATCAAGAGCGGCAGGCTCAGGCCGTAGAAATGGCCGAATTCCGGGTCGCTGGCGTTGGGGCCGAAGCGCTGGAACATCAGGGTGTCGGCCACCAGGATGCCCACCCCCGCCGTGCCGGCCGACAGCCACTTCACCTGGTCGGCGGGCTGCTTCAGGTCGCCCATGGCACTGATGACGGCCTGCAGTTCGGTCTCGTAGGCCTTCGGGATCGGTACGCGCGGCGTGCTGTTGCGCACGGGCTGCGTGGAGGCGTAGTTTTTCTGAAAAATCCGGTGCGGCCACGGCATGATCTCGTAGTGGTACACCTCGGGCTGCAGCAAAGAGGCCACCAGCGTGGATTCCCAGTTCGTCTGGTAATCGTGCCAGCTATGACGGCTGTTGTCTTCGATCGGGTCGTTGAGATACCAGATGCGCTTGCCGCTGGCCCGGGCGATGTTCTGTAGCGAGCCGTATTCCAGGAAGGCCGTCTCGAACGTGCGCTCTTTCTTTACGCCTTCATAGATGTTGGGCGTGCGCGCGGTGCCCGTCCAGACCTGGGCGATGAAGCCGTCACAGCCGACGCCGAGCAGGCTGCTCTGCGGGCTGACGATGCCCCAGTTCGCGTAGTTCAATAGCGAG
>JAQGHK010000668.1 GCA_028288875.1 Phycisphaerales bacterium
ATCGAGTGTGCGACTGGCTTGTTCTATTGCCTTGTATAGCTCGTCGCTGTGGTTTGACATAAAATCATCGCCGCGGGCAGCCATCTGACTGCTGTGGAACATCTGGAAGTTGTCGCTCTCTATGCCACCCTGCCACGCGAGCGTGATCGCATCGAACTCACGGTTCTTCAGCCGGTCGTGGAAGACCGACCATTCCTGAGGGTCCGGAATCAGCCGGACCTTGGCGCGTGCATACAGGTCTTTCAAAAGCAGGACCATTTTCTCATAGTTCGGAATGCCGCCGGGGTAAGTGAGCTTGAATTCAAAGGGATCGCCGGCGGCGTTTTTCAACACACCGCTGCCGTCGCGATTGGTCCACCCGGCATCGGCCAGCAGCTTGGCGGCTTTGTCGGTGTCATAAGGATATGGCTGCAGCGCCGGGTCGGCCTGCTTGCCGCCGGGATTGAATGGCCCGGCGGCCGGCACGGCAAGTCCGAGCATCACGTCGGCCAGCAATCGCTTCTGGTCTGTCAACAGCGTCATCGCCTGACGAACATGCTTGTCGGAAAACTTGGTCGCTTTGGCGTTGCGCGACTGGTTCCAGGCAAGGAAGCGGTAGCTGGCAGTGGAGGCTTGGTATTCAAAGGCCTGAGTCCGCGCGGCGACGGCTTCATTTTTCTTCAGTGCAAGAAACTGTTCCGGCTTGCATTCCAGTGAATCGAATTCACCATTGGTGAAGCCCGTCTGCAGCGCGACGGCGTTGGTGAACTCCTGGTATACCAGCCTGTCGAACGCGGCCGGCACACCCCAGTAGCGTGGGTTGCGGACCAACCGCGCCAGTTGTCCCGGCTTCCATCCGGCCGGGTCTTCCATCATGTACGGACCCGACCCCAACAGCAGGCCCGTCGACTGGGTGAATTGCTGCGGCGTGTACTTTTCATAGAAATGCTTCGGCAGCACCTGGAAGCTGGCGGCCAGCTCGAATGATTTGAAATACGGCACTTTAAAGACAAAGGCGACCTCATGGTCGTTAATCTTCTTGACCTCGCGGATACGCGACAGGTAGGCACGATCGCGCGGCGCATCGATGGCCGGATTCATGGTGAACTGGTACGTGAAGACAACGTCGTCGGCCGTCACAGGCAGGCCGTCGGAGAATGTGACGTTGGGCCGCAGCTTGAAACGCACGGTCACGGCCGGAGGGCAATCGGGCTCGCCGCCGATGTTGTCGTCCTGCCGCCCTTCCTTCAGGCGACGTTCGACGTATGCCTTCTGGGCGGCGGCATCTTCCTCGGGATAGCCGGCCTCTTTGATGATTTCGGCTTCGGTCACCGCCACGCCACGCCGCGTGGCGGCGTACGCTTCCCACTTGGCGCTGGTGTCCTCAATCGTCCAACTCTCAGCGATCAGCCCCTGCCATTCCAGCGTGACGGGATCGCGCCCGCACAGGCTTTCGATGACGTTGCCTTGCAAATCGGCCGCGTAGGCGTCGCCGGGAATGATGGGCGTCAGCGACGAAAACTTCCCGCTCAGGCCGGTGACCAGCCAGTCGCCCTCGGCGAAATCCGGCTTCTGCCGGGCGGCGGCGACGCGCTGCTGCGCGGCGGGCAGATTGGACGCCATTGCGCTCGGCCCAGTCGTCGACTGCACGGCAACACCGCGGCTGATCTTGTCGCTGATCGAACGCAGATCCGATGCCTGTTGCTCCAGCTTCTGCTCGACGGTCTGGACCTCATCCCACTGCCGATCGAACTGGAGCATGGCCAGGATGATCAGGACGATGACGGCGCTGAGGAGCACGAACAGGACAAAGTCCTTCACGCTAAAACTTTTCTCCATGCAGACTCCAGAGAGCAAATCGATCAGGAATTACAGCTTGCCGGCGTCTTTCTTCGGATCGAGCACGTCGCGTAGGCCGTCACCGAGGAAGTTTAAGCCTAGCAAGGCGGCCATCAAGAGCAGGCACGGAAACAGCAGCATCCACCAGTAAAACTTCACCGGCGATAACGCGGCCACGCCGTCGCTGGCGAGGCTGCCCCACGTAGGCAGCGGCAGCCGGACGCCGACGCCGAGGAAACTGAGAAAGCTTTCCTGCAGAATCGCGCTCGGCACCGTCAGCGTGGCGTACACGGTGATCGGGCCGACGAGGTTCGGCAAGATGTGTCGCATGAAAATCCGGCGCTGCGGCAATCCGAGCGCACGGGCCGCCTCAACGAATGGCAGGCCGCGAAGCGCCAGCACTTGGCCACGCACGACCCGCGCCATCGTCAGCCAGCCAACCAGGCCGATCGACAAGAACATGACAATCAGGTTGGCGGCCTGCGCACTGCTGAACCAGTTGCCGTGCTGCAGGCGTTCCAGGCCGTCGGTCATGGGCGTTTCGAGCGCGATTTTGAAGAGGATGACCAGCAGGATGTACGGCAGGCCGTACATGACGTCGACGGTTCGCATGAGCGCCGAATCGACCCACCCGCCCGTGTAACCGGCGATCAGGCCGACAAAGGTGCCGACGACGACGGCGATCGCCGCGGCGGCGATGCCGATCATGAGTGAGATCGCCCCGCCGAGCAGGCACCGCCCGAGCAGACTGCGGCCAAGTGTATCGTAGCCGAACCAGCCGGCGGGATTCAGCGCGGGTACGCCGCGCACCAAGTCGCCGTGTTGGCCGTCGTAGTAAATCGACGAGGCGGACGACAGCGTCCATGGCAAGGCGATGAGGCAAGCCAGAAGCACGAGCGCCAACACGCCGCCGCCGATGATGATCCGTGGGCTGAGCAGGCCGCGGTTCATCGGGCACCTCCGACGTCAATCCGCGGGTCGACCAGGCCGTACGCTAAATCGACGATGAGATTGAACGCCAGAACGAACGTCGAATAGACCAGCACGACGCCAAGGATCAGCGTGCGATCCCGGTTCAGCACGCTGTTTACAAAGTGCTGGCCGAGCCCGGGGATGTTGAAGACTTTTTCGACGACGAAGGAGCCGGTCAGTGTGTAAGCCGCCGCAGGGCCGAGGTAACTTAGCACGGGCAGGATTGCGTTCTTCAGGCAGTGCTTCCAAATGACCCACGACCGGCTCAGCCCCTTAGCGCGGGCCGTGCGGACGAAGTCGCTGGAGAGGACATCAAGCATGCTCACACGTGTGAGGCGAGCGATATACGCCATCGGCGCCATCGCCAATGCGACGCCGGGCAGCAGCAGATCGATCGGCCGTTCAAACCGGCCGACGGCGAAGACGCCGCTGAGCCAGCTGCTGGCGCTGAGCATCAGCAGTAAGGCCGCAACGACAAAGCTCGGCACGCTGATGCCGACGAGTGCGATTGTCAGGCTCAGCCAATCGATCCAGCCGCCCCGCCGCACCGCGGCCATGGTGCCGACGACGATGCCGACGACCGTCGCGATCACCATCGCAAACAGCCCCAGCACCACGCTGATCGGCAACGCCGATTTGATGATGTCGTTCACCGTCCACTCGCGGTACTGCATCGACTGCCCGAAGTTCAGATGGCCGATGATCTGGATCGGGTAATACGCCAGAAACTTCCACGGCGATTCGGCGTGGAATGTCGCCTTGAGCGAGGCCACCACCGCAGGATCGATATTCTTCTCGCCGGCGAACGGGTCGCCGGGGGCCACCCAAACGAGCAGGAATGTCAGCACATAAATGATCGCCAGGATCAAGGGCAACTGCAGCAGGCGATAGGCGATCAATCTTCCCATGGTCTGGTTTTAGTTCTTAATTGCGACGCGCTTCCAGTTAATCAGGCTGCGGGCGTTGATGGTCATGCCTTCCACGCTGGGGTCGATCATCGACGCATTCACATAATGGAAGATCGGAATGATCGGCACCTGCATGTTGATCATATTCTCCGCGCGGCGAAGCAGGTCGAAGCGCTTCGTCGCATCGGCTTCACTGGCGGCCTGGGCGAGCAGGCCGTCGTATTCGGGATTTTGCCAGTCGCTGTCGTTCTGGTTGCTGCTGGACAGGTACTTGTCCGTGAACGTGGAGACGTCCGGGTAATCGCCGTACCACGCGACGGTGGAGATCGTGTAGTTCTTCGTGCTGTTGCGCTCTTTGAAGGTTTTGACTTCGACACCTTCGATTTCAAAATCGATGCCGAGATTCTGCTTCCATTGCTGCTTCAGCACCTGAGCCACGCGGGCGCGAAGGCTGTTGTCGCTGTTATACAGCACGGGCAGCTTCGGAAACCCTCGGCCCTCGGGGAAGCCAGCGTCGGCGAGCAACTGTTTGGCGCGTTTCACGTCGTAACCCAAGCCGGGCAGGCTGGTGTAGCCGGGCAGTGTGCCGGGCGGGATGTAGGTGCTGGCCACGGGCTCGCCGAGACGGGAAATGTTTTCGGTGATGAACGATTTGTCGATCGAGAGCGCGAGTGCTTGGCGAACCCGCGTGTCATTGAGCGGATTCTTCTGGCCACTAGGCAGTTCCGGCCGACAGTTGAGCGTAAGGAAGAACGTGCCGAACGCCGTGCACGTGCTGAAGCCGACTTTGTGCTGGGCGCGGAGCTCGGGGGCGACATCGGCCGGCACTTCGGTAATGTAACGGACGGCGCCGGCCTCGAATTGAAGATATTGGCTCAGCGCGTTGTCGTTGGTGACGTTTTCGATCGCCGACAGTTTGACGTTGCCCGCGTCCCAGTAGTTTGGGTTTCGATCCAGCCGAAGGCGCTTCTTGAATTGCCAATCGGTCAACACGAATGGCCCGTTCGTCACCACCGCCGGCGGGCGCGTGTATCGGCTGTTGTAACCCCGCCCTTCTTTGAATGGCCGCATCGACGGCTCGTGCCGCGGATAGAACGGCGGGAAGGCGATCAGATCCAGAAAATAGGTGATCGGCTTGGCGAGCGTGACCTGCAACGTGTGCGGGTCGGTCGCTTTGATGCCGACGCTCTCGAAATCGGCCGGCTCGTCAGCAGCCAGTGCGTCGCCGTAGGCGTGAGCGCCTTCAATCCCGTGCAGCAGATAGGTGTACTCGCCCGGCGAATCGAGCATCAGCTTCCAACTGAACACGTAATCGCCGGCAACGACCGGGTCGCCGTTGCTCCACTTGGCCTGGGGCCGCAGGTGGAAGGTGTAGGTGCGTTTGTCCGGCGAGAGATCGACGCTGGTCGCGCCGGCGGGCTCGGGGGCGAAGTTTACGCCGGTTGGTGAGAACAGGCCCTCACGGATGGCATAGGTGACGCGGAAATCCTGCACGTACGACATCTGATTGAGGTCGAGCGTGATGATGTCGCCGCGATTGATGAACCGGAAGACCGCCGCGCCTGCAGGGTCGGGGCGGCGGTCACATGAACTGCAAAGCGGTGCGAAAAGTATCGGCGGGAGTGCGAGGAACAGACCGATCAGTCGACGACGGATGCCGGAATGACGAATCGGTGACTCCAAAAATCAAATCCCAACGAAACAGCCGCCGCCTTCAATTTGGGGGGCGTCTTTGAGGGCCTTGAACGCCGGAACGGCACTCGTGGCATTCAGCGCCTCGGCCACCTGCTTTACGACGGCGGGCGTCTGGATCGGGTCGCGGAGCTTGGAGAGCGGCTCGAACTTCACGGCGGCGACGCCCTGCTTCGAGGCGTCAAGCGTGACTCGCATCGCGCCAGCAATGCTTTTCACCAGCTGGATCGTCTGGTCGCGCTGGTCGCCGCCGAGGGTGGCCGTGCGCTGGGCGGCGAGGCTGAGCAGGTCCAGCATGTGCTGGAGCGTCGTCATCTGCTGCGCCGGCGTCATGGCGCTCGTGACGCCACCGCGAACGAAGAAGATCGGCGGAATGCGGTCGGCCTGCGGGGAAGCGGGCAGGCCCTTGGCATATTGATCAAGACGGGCTGCCATCAGTTCGTTCATCGCGTCGATGGCCGGGCCGTAGGCGTCCTTGGGGAGCGGCGGCGTCTGGTCGGGCAGGAAAAGCGCGTTGTACGCGTCCTGCACCAGCGGGCCGGCTTCCGTGTGCTTCTTGGCCGAGGCGACGATGGCCTTGGTGAGCGTCTGCTTATCGCGGTTGAACTTGACGGACAGGATGCTCGGCAGCAATGACCCGGCCGCTTTGACGCCCCAGATCGCAACAGCCGGCGAGGCATCGTCCATCAGTTTCTGCGCTAGCGGGGCGAACTGATTGGCCTTGCTGGCATTGGCGACGCGGTAGATGACGATCGCGGCATTCAGGCGTTTGTTGACGTCCGAGTCGGCCAGCAGCGGCGTGATGTCCGTGATGACGGCCTGGGCGTAGGCGCTTTGAAAGCTGGCGGAAGGGATGACGGTGGTCGTCGGCTCCGGCTGGCGGGCCAGCTCATCGCGGGCGACGCCGGCGCCTGTGCCGGAACTGATCTTGGCGATCTGGTTTTTGACGTAGGTTTCGATATTCGGCTTGTCCGCGTCGGACGAAGCCGCCGTACGAACGGCCGTAGGCAAGTCCGCCGCCGAGGCCCAAGAGGCCACGCCTGCCAGAACTGCCGCCCCTGCCGCCGCCACCGTCCGCCACCGTTGCATCACGCCATTTCCTCACGCTGTAAGAGCGGGGACGGTACTCGACCGAACGAATTGCTGTCAAGAAAACGCGGATCGCACGACGGCCGCTTCATTCGGGTTTTGACCCTTTCGGGCCCAAACGAAGCGGCCGTTTAGCGCGTCAAAGTTAGACTTGGACGATCAATCGGTCCGACTTCGAACTGAGTCCGACACTCTCAATCGCGTAAAAGTACGGCGAGCTCGATGTCGCGGCGTCGTCGTGGATGGCCATGCTCGGCCGGGCGACCAGCGGCGTGCCGGTCAGCAGCGTGTAAACGCCATCGACGGCCGTCGAACGATAGACATTGAAGCCGGTGATCTTCGGGCCGTCGGCCGGGCTGGTCCAGTTCAAGACCACGCCGGCGTTGCGGACGGCCGTTGCCGTCGGCGGCGATTTCACCTTGCCGACAGGGATGATGTTGCTGATCAGGTACACATTGTCATTGAAGTCCGAGTTGGTGATGCCCGGCCGGTTGTAATCGTGCAGCACGATGTAGGTGTTCGGGATCGGAATTCCATTCGCATCCTTCGCCGGGAAGAAGCGGAGGAACCGGCCACCGATGGTGCTGGTGTTCAGAGAATCATCGCTGTATTCGCCGGGGTTCGTCGCACTGTGCTCGATCACAAAGCCGAACGTGCTTGTACCGGCTTTGAAGGTATTTGCCGTGATACTTGCGCCAGCCTCCGATGTCGGAAGGACCATCTGGCCCGTTCCCGCCTTATCGCTGATCACCTTTGTATTGACCGGCGAATTCGACGAGCCCTGTTTATACCAGCCCATGAAGCTGTTGGTAGCCTTGGTTGTGCCATCCACGCTTGAGACATAGGTCTGGCTGTGGAACGTCGCGAGTTCCACAATGCGGACGCGCGCATCGGTACCGCCGTCTGCGGCGACGAAGTAGTCGGCGTCGACCTCATCGCCGAGGTTCTGCTCTTTCGACATGGTCGATGCGAGTACGGAATTGTTCGGAATATTGACCTTGTAGCCGAAGATGTTGTTCACGATCGATTGGGCCGTTGGCTCAACCGACGTGTGGTTTGCCATCGGGTCAGGGTTCTGCTCGGAATAGAGCTGCCACTGGCCGACCAGCTTGACGGTGATCGTCGGATTGGCTGGATCATTCGAGGTAATGGTCAGTGCGCCGTTGTGGACTCCGGGGCCGCTGGTCGCGTTGAAGTTTATCTTTACGTCGCGCGAAGCACCGGCCGCAATGGTCACATTCGACCCGCCGCCCGAGGCGAAGGTGTAATCGGCACTGCTCAGCCCTAAGCTTACGACCAGCGGCGCCTGCCCGCTGTTGTGAATGCGCACGGTGTTGCTCGTCCGCACGATGTTGCCGACGTCGGCGTTCGGCTGTTGGACCTTGTTGAACACCAATTGCTTGTCGGTTGGCCAGCCGCTGAGGTTTTCCAGCGACAGCGTCGGCGTCGCGCCGGCGATCTTCACGTTCGTGACAATGAAAATGGCGTCGTTGTTATCTGCGAGGCTGGTGGTCTCAAATTCTTCTTCGGCAACGATGTACGAGTTCGGCACAACCTGGTTCGCCTGGTTGATGAACGGATAGACGCGGAAGTGGTTGTACGTCGAGCTATCGCTCCACTCGGCGTTCAGTGCCTTTTCGGAATAGACGTTGCGGACTGAACCATCCTTGTTGGCAAAGGCCGGGTACTGCGTGAGAAGACCGAACTCCGCAGTGCCCGGATCGAACTTGGTCGTGCCATAATAGAACGGGTTCACCGATTGATTGGTTTCGCCGGACCCGTACCACAGGTACTTCCCGCTCTCAGAATCGCCAGGCGTGTAGTAGCCCATCCGAATAGCCGGCGACGTCTGGTTCGTAAACACGGCGAGCGGCGTGACCGTTACCGGGCCGTCGCCGGCCTTAACGAAAGTCTGTGCGTTGATTTCGTCGGTATTCGTCGGCTGAGTCGTCGGGAAGTGGTAGTTTTCCGGATCGGTTTCCCCGCTCTTGATTGGCAAGTTGTAGAGGTTGAAAATCTTCTCAAGCGATGGCTCGCTGCTGCCGCTGGTGCCGTTGGTCGCCATACCACGCATCGGAACGACGTTGCTGAAGCCATTCTTGGTTGGAAGGCTGTCTGTCCAAACGCGCAACGTGGCTGCTTGAATGGCGGTGCTGCTGGGGGCCGTGAACTGAACCGTGTAATTCACCTGCACCCCGACGCCGAGCGAACGCCCGCCCGAAGGAAAGTCTAGCACTTTGAATCGGGCTGAGTCGTCGCCGACGATCTGCAGACGATCAATGGTGAAGCGTGTGTCACCGGTGTTGACGAAACGCAGCGTATAGGTCTGGGTTTGCCCTTTGACCGCGTTGAAATAAAGGTTGTTCGGGCCGACCGTGATTCCGGTGGCCATCAATCGGCGGGATTCCAGCGTTTCAATCTGAGTCGGCTTGCGCATAAACAACCTTTCAAAGCTCAAAGCAAATACAGAGGCCGACGGAGCGGAAACTCAGTCG
>JAQGHK010000675.1 GCA_028288875.1 Phycisphaerales bacterium
CGCTACCGGGCCCTTGTTACGGAACTACCGAACGACCGTCAGCCACGCATCATGCTGGCAGAATTCCTGGCTCGACAGCCGACGCGCCGCGACGAGGCGATTGCCGTCCTCAGCTCTGAGTTCAAGCCGAACCGCCCACTCCGTGGCATGGAATCGGTCGAGCAGAAGCTGTACGCCAGCATCGAATCCGTTCGCCGCACGGCCATTCGCCTCGGTGCGCTCGCCACGGTGACGGACGAGGCCGACCGCAAATCGCGACTCGCAACGATCGAAACCGAGACCGCCGCCCTGAATTCCGATCCAGATATCAGCCAGCGGTTCAAACCGGCGCTGCTCCGCATCCAAGGCGGCATCGAACTGGCCAAGGGCAAGATCACCGACGCAATCAACACGCTGGACTCGGCGATGAAGCTGATGAATCCGGACAGCCAGTCGTCGGTCGAGCAGGACATGCTCAACGACACGTTGATGGAATACGCCCAGGCGCAACTCCGCCTGAACCAGACGGGCCAGGCGCGGCCGGCGCTGGCGAAGCTGGTGGATCGCAAGCCCGAGAATCTGGTCGCCCGCGCGATGCTGGCCGACATTCTGATCCGCGAACGCAACTACGACGCGGCTAAGCCACAGGTCGAACTGCTGCAGAGATTCGCCGGTGGGTCACCCGAAGTTCAACGCATGGCGCTTCGCCTGGAAGCGATCACACCCGGCGCACTCGAAAAGAAATTCAAGGACATGCTCGAAACGGATCGCGATAAGCGATTCCTGAAGCTGCAGGTCGCCGCGACACTGAACAACGTCAGCGAGGTCCGCCGGTTGGCCAGCGCGATCTTGGCGGATAACCCAGCGGACTATGACGCCGTTGGCGCCTTCGTCCAGTCCGCTTTGACGACGAATGATCGCGACAGCGCGATCGCCGTCGTGGCCGCCGCGATCAAGGCGAAGCCCGGCGATACGCGATTTAAATCTCTCGCCGATAGCCTTGCCGCCGTGACGCCGGAAGAGCGTCAGCAGCTGGTCAACGGGCGGGTCGACAGTATCGCCGATCCATTCCTCAAAGCCCTCAGCAAAGGCGAACTCGCCCGCACGCAAGGCAAGCCGATCGACGCGCTGGCAGCGTTCAAGGAAGCTCAGAAGCTCAAGCCGGACGACGCCCGCGGGTACGAAGCCCAGTTCCAGCTCGCCGTCCTGGCACAGCGCTTTGAAGATGCCGATGCCGTGCTGCCGGATCTGGCGCGCCTTAACGCCGACCAGGCCGGCGGCGCTTTACGTCGCGTGCAGTTGGCGGGCGCGCGCGCCACCGTGGAGCCCGATGCGGACAAGCGCCAGCTGAAGTTCAAGGAAGTCGTCACGCAGGCACAGACGCTGGTTCAACAGAATCGTGAGTTGGCCACCGCGTCGCTGCTGTATGCACAGTTGCTTCAACAGACCGGCGACTATACCGCCGCGATCGACCAGTTTGGCCAGACGCTCGACAAGTCCCCGACGAACGTCGACGCGCTGGTCGGTATGACCGATAGCCTGATGCGTGCCGACCGCCGAGCGGAGGCGATGGATCGCATTAACACGCTTAAATCGACTGCGCCGAATGACGCGCGCGTTCAGGAGTTGGACCTGAATTACCAACTGCGATTTGGTGACCCGCTGAAGGCGATCGACGCGCTTGCGGCGCAGGTAGAAAAGTCGCCAAACGATCCCGCCGCGGCGGGGCGGCTGGGCCTGGCGCTCGAACAGGCCGCTTTGGCTAAAAAGCCGGACGAGGCCAAGCCTTATCTCGCCCGAGCGGGCGAGGTTTATTCCAAGGCCTTCGAGCGGTTCCCTCAGGATCTGCGTTTTCTGGGCGCTTATGCCGAAATCGAGCGACGCGTCGGACAGCCCGATGCCGCGGAGAAGGCCGTTGAAAAAGCCGCCGCTGATCCGGCCTTCAAGGGACAGACGAACGTCGTGATGCTTCTGGCCGACCAGTACGCCCGCTCCGGAAAGACCGAAGCCGCTACCCGCGTGCTGACCGATCTGGCCAACAGCACAAAGCCCGCGCCTGTGGAAGCCGTGCAGCGCCTCGCGATCATTCTGGCCCAGCAGAACCGTCTGCAGGACGCCATGTCGGTGCTCGATTTGCGGCCCGATGACGCGAACGTGCAGCGGCAGCGTGTCTCGCTTCTCATGGATTCCGGCGACCTGCCGGGCGCGCGAAGCGCCGTCGAAACAACGCTTGCGGCCCATCCGGACCCGGAAACGTATCTGCTCGCCGCTGTCATCGCTTTACGTAGCGGCGATATGAATCAGTGCGAAGGTTTTGCCAACAAAGTCCTGGCCGTCCGTCCGAATGACGTCGGTGCGCTGTTTTACCGGGGCCAAGTCAAGATGAACCGTACGCCGCCGGATCTGGACGGCTCCCGGGATGACTTGGTGAAAGCCCGCGATCTGTCCAACAACAATGTCGACGTGAAGTTGGCCCTGGCGGAAACTTACCGCCGCCGCGGTGAAAAGGATGCCGCGCAGGTCGAACTGCAGCAGGCCTGGTCGGCTAATCGTGAAAACAAGCAGGTGTTGATGCGCCTGGTCGATTCGTACTCGCGCACGGTGCCGCCGTCCTGGGCGGCCGTGTCGCAGACGCTGAAAGATGCGAAGGAATCACCTAAGCTCGCGGCCGATCCGGACGTGCTCCTGATCGAAGCCGAGGCCTTCGCTGCACAGAACGACGCGCCCCATGCGGTTGCCTCGGCACAAGCTGCTCTGAAGACCGATCCAAAGAACGTTCAATTACAGCAGCGCTATTTTGACGTCCTCCTCAAAGCCAAGGCGTACCGAGACGTGGTTGCTCAGTCGACCGCGAGCCTGACGGACACGCCTGACAGCTGGTGGCTATACCGCGTGCGGGGCATCGCTTTCCGCGGGCTGGACCAGAAGGCCGAAGCGGTCAAGGCGTTCGACGGCGCGTTCAATCTCGCGTCCACCACGGGTGATCCGAACATCGTGGCGACGGTCGCTCGGACGATCGCCCAGCAGATCGACGCCAAGTCGGCCATCACCAAGCTGGAACCGTATGGCGACCCGGCCCTGAAGGTTCTGGTCGGAGAAATGCTGCATGACAGCGGCGACATTTCTGCCGCGACAGCGAAGCTCGAACCGATGGTGGCCGACGCGGATAAGCTGCCGGCCCCGCTCCTTCGCCGGGCCCGACAGGCGCTCGGCCTGTGCTACTTGGAAAGCTCGCCCGTTCAAGCGGCCAAGGCGAAGAGCATTTTCGACCAGCTGCTTAAGGAAACGCCGGATGACATCACGCTGCTGAATAACCTCGCCTGCGTGCTCCTGCTGCCCGAAAGCGGCCCGACTGGCCCGGCGGACGCGATGAAGCCCGCCCAGCGTGCCTATGACCTCGTCGGTGCCACCGATTCCCCCCAGTTCGGCCCGATCATTCAGGACACCTACGGATACACGCTCTTCCGGAACAACCGGGTCAATGACGGTATCGAACTGCTGCGCCACAGTGCCGAAACCGCCCGCTTCCCGGATGTCTTTATCCACTTGGCGGAGGCGTATCTGACGACCGATAACCTGGACGGGGCCCAGACCGCCATCGAAGACGCCAAGGCCCGGATTGAAGAAACCGAGCGGGCCAAAGAGCGCGTCGATCCGGCGCTGAAGGACAAGCTGACCACGCTGACGAGTACTCTGGCCAATAAAAAGGCCATTGCACCAGGCGGCGGGTAAGGGTGCCGTTGGAATCGGGTTTGGAGGCGATTGGCGGGGCAGATGGCGGGGATTTCACTCCCGTCGCCCGCAGTGCTGTTGTAGACTGGTGAACGAACGGGCCGCCTCGCCCTTGATCTGGAGGCTGCGGCCCGTGCCGGCCGAAGACGTATCAGGAGTTCGCGTATGACGACGTTGCCGACCACCTCAAACTTTCGCCTGCCTCGCGGCCCCGGTCCCGGTGGCCCCATGGTTCCTCCGACGCAGCCCCCGACCGGCGGCGGTCCGGGCGGTCTCGCGCCGGCCCTCACGCCGGCGGACATCTGGCGCGTCCTTCGTGGCAACCTTTGGCTGATCGCGGCCATTGTGATTGTGGCGATCGCCGTCGGCATCGGCATTTATACGTACCTGCTCAAAAACGACCCGAAGTACCGCTCGGTCGGCCAACTGCTGGTCAATCGTCCGTACCGCATCAATCCGACCAACCAAGCCAGCAATGACATGGCCAACGAGGACTTCAACCTCGTTATCGAACAGCGCACCCAGCAGGCCCAGATTACGTCCGAAGCGCTCTGGAGCGACGTGCTCGAAAAGAACACTGTCGTCCGCGACTCTGCCTGGTTTAAAAAGCTCCAGGAAAAGGCGGCCCGCACCGGCGTCGACGCCGTTCACCTGGCCAAGCAAGATTTGGATGACAATCTCCGCGCCACGCCGATCCAGGATTCGAAGCTCATCTCCCTGACCATGGACTGCGCCAGCCCGAATGACGCGCACGACATCGTCGAAGCCATCGGCAACGCGCATATCGATAACCAGCGTCAGCTCACCTTCGACCGCACGAACCGCGAATTGAACGCGGCCTCGCAGTACCGCGATCGCTACACGAACTTCGCCCGCCAGTCGCGCGACAAGATGAACGCCCTGATGAGCCGCACCGGCGGCACGCCCACCGAAGCAGGGCGCCTGACGATCAAGGAAATGCAGCTCAGCCAGCTCGTCGGCGCGCAAATGAAGGCCGCGATGGACGCGTCGGAGGCGGCGAGCCAGCTCAAAAACATTTCGGACCAGATCCAGGCGGGCAAGGACCCTTACCAAGTCGATATGATGGTTCGTCGTGACGACCAAGTCATGCGGCTGCAAATGATGGTCGATCAGGCCGATCTGGAAATTGACAGCGGTACGATCAACGGCGAGCAATCGCCGGCCACCAGGGCCAAAGTCAGCGCCCGCAATGCCGCCCGTGCCAAGCTCGAGCGCACCACGGCCGAGGTTCGTGGGACGGCGCGTGCGCAGATTGTTGACTCCGCACAGAGTGAAGCGAATTCAAAAAAACTGGAACGCGAATCGATCGACGCTCAGGTCGAAGATCTTCGCAACCAGTTGTCCGAAATCACATCGGCCCGTGCCGAGTACATGTCGCTCAACACCGAGTACGAGGATTACAAAACCCTCGAACGCGAGCAGGGCGAACGCGTGGCCGTGCTGCAGAACGCGGCCCGGCAGCAGGTGGCGTCGGTCAACTGGTCGAGCTTGCCGACCAAGCCTGACACGCTCAGCAGCCCCAGCCTGAAGGTCATCCTGCCGCTGGCGATCATTGGCGGCCTGGCGCTTAGCCTGGGCATTGCCTTCCTGCGGGAACTGTCCGACACCAGCATCCGTTCGCCGCGGGACATCACCCGCGTCGGCCCGATGAACGTGCTGGGCATGGTCGCCCGCGAAAGCGACGATCCGGAACTTACCGGCGTACCGCTGCACACCGTCATCAGCACCGCCCCGGCCAGCCTGCTCGCCGAGCAGTTGCGGCAGGTCCGCACGCGGCTGCAGCATGCCGTGTCGCTGGACACCACTCGTACGATCCTCGTCACCAGCCCTGGCCCCGGCGATGGCAAGACGACGATCGCCTGCAACCTGGCGGCGGGCTTGGCCCTCAACGGCCGTCGCATTCTGCTGGTCGATGCCAACTTCCATCGTCCCGCATTGCACAAGCTGTACAACGTGTCGAACGACGCCGGCTTCAGCAACGTTCTGGAATCGGCCAGCAACCTGGAAGTCAGCGTCAAAAAGACCCCGACGGCCAACCTGGAACTGCTGACCACCGGACCGCGTCCGGCCAACCAGACCGAGCTGCTGGAAAGCCCGTTGTTCACCGACTTCATCGAGCGAGCGTTGGAAGAATATGACCACGTAATCTTCGATGCCGGTCCGTTGCTGGTCGTCAGTGAAGCGGTCGCCCTGGCGCCGCGTGTGGATGGCGTGGTCACGGTCGTGCGTGCCAAGAAGAACACGCGCGGCATGCTCAGCCGCGTCAAAGACACGCTCAAGCAGATCAAGGCCGAGCAGCTCGGCGTCGTCCTCAACGGCGTGCAGACGTGGGGCGGTGGTTACTACGCCCGCAACATCAAGACTTACTACGACTACCAGATCGATAAGTAATTCGGTTCGGTTGATCCATAAAGAGCAGAGCGGCCGGCGGTTCATCCGCCGGCCGCTCTATTTTTCGGCTCGCTCTCAGGGCGCTTTCAGAACGCCGAGAACGGCGTTGAACGCCTCCTTCGGCCGCAGGTCGCGATCAAACAGCAGCGGATAATTTGTGCGCCCCTTCACGGGAAAATCGTTCAGCCAGGACTGGCGATCGTTCACGCCCCAGAGCGTTACACTCGTCACGTTTTTGGCATGCCGTTTCAGCACGGAGAAGACCTCGCCGTATCGCATCGCCAGCTTGCGACTCACCTCAGCCGGCAGCCCCGCGGCATAAGGGTCGGCGCCTTTCGCATCGCCATTGGCCAGGTCGGCGCCATCGCGTCGAGGGAGCGGATCGATATCCAATTCTGTAATCAGCACCGGTAGGTGCTCGGCTTCCAAGGCGCGCAATGCCTTATCGATGACGGCCGGAGCGGGGAAGTCGATCAACCAGTGGCCCTGAATGCCGACCGCATCGACGGTCACGCCGGCCGCCTTCAGGCTTCGCAGCAGCCGCAGCACTTTGGGCAGCTTCTGCGGGTCTTCTATATTGTAATCGTTGTAAAAAAGCGTCGCGGTCGGATCCGCCGCCCGAGCGAACTCAAAGGCCTTCTGCACGTAGTCATCGCCGATGGCGCGTCGTGCCGGCGTGTCCCGCAAATACTCGTTCGGCGTGTCGCTGATCGCTTCATTGACTACGTCCCAGCTGTGAACGCGGTTCTTAAAGTGGCTGACCACAGCGTCGATGTGCGCCTTGAGATTCGCCAGCGCCTTGTCTCGCGATAGCGGCTGGCCACCCGCATCCTGAAACATCCACGCGGGCGTGAACTGCCCCCAGCACAACATGTGACCCGTGACCGGCAGATGGTTTTCTACGGCGAAGTCCACCACGGCATCGGCCCGCTCAAATGTGTAGCGGTCCGGCTCCGGGTGAACGAACTGGGGGAACAGTTCAAACTCCGGCGTAATCGCGTTGAATTGCGAGAGGATCAGCGACGCCGTTTTCGGATCTTTCAGCTGCGCCGACGTGATGGCCGCGCCGATTTTGAACGAACCGTCTGCGGCCGACTGCAACGTGACATCGGGCGGGGCGGATCGTGCAGCAGGACCGCCGAGGGTCAGAACCAGCATCAGGGCGCTCGCGCGCCGGCACGTAAAATGCGTTGATTTGTTGTTTGTCACGTTACCCAGCAGAACGCAGTGACTTGTCCCGCACAAGATTCAAAACGTGCACGCTTAGGCAGCCGCAAGCTGCCGTGCGACTTTGCGCAGGTCGTCGGTGAACAGCGATTTGTTCTTTTCCATCGACTCGGCATCAATGCTGCGGAGGATGGCCGAGGGGTGAAACGTGGCGATGGTTTTCTCGCTCCAGTCGGACTTAAACCACTGCCCACGCGATTGTGTGATTCGGAACTGCCGGCCCACCAGCGTCTGGGCCGCCGTAGCGCCGAGCAGGACCAGAATGTCGGGCTTTACGATATCCAGTTCCGCGAGCAGCCACGGCTTGCACGCCGCCATTTCGCGGGCGTTGGGCTTGGCGTGGATGCGGCGCTTGCCGCGCGGCTCGAACTTGAAATGCTTTACCGCGTTCGTGACGTACACCTGGGACCGATCGATACCAATTTGGTCCAGCACCTCATTCAGCAATGCGCCGCTCGGCCCCACAAACGGCTTGCCGGCTAAGTCTTCCTGGTCGCCAGGCTGCTCGCCGACGAACATGACGCGGGCTGTCTTTGGCCCTTCGCCGAACACAACCTGCGTCGCGTGGCAGCCGATGTCACAGGCGCGACATTTCTCGGCCGCCTCGTGCAGAACCCGAAGGCTGGACGTCTTGGGGACGTAATCGAGCATCACCGGAACTTTAGGAGCCGCGTCCAGCATTTTCTGCACTCGGGCGGGCGCATCTTTGAGCATCTGCGGGATTAGCCGCGTCTCGGGCAGCGTCGGCCAATGCTTTCTGGGCATCTCGGCCTGCATGGCCTTCAGCTTGATGCGGGCGGGGTTGAAGATGTTGGCATAGTAGGTGGTCCAAAGGTCTTCGACGACGTCGCCGAGCAGCGGATCGGTCGGTACGCCCGGACCGAATTGCAGCTCGCCGTTTTCCCAGGCGACGGACGTATCGGGCGTGAGGATGGCCCAGTCCATGGAGCGAAAGCGATCGACAAAGAAGCTCGCCATGCGGCGAACGATTAGGTGATCCGGCCGGTGCCAAGCGACGAACTGCTCGCGGCCGTCGCCGGTAACGAGCTTTTTGAATCGCACAAACGCCGTCATCTTATGGCAATCGCGCCGGACGGCTTTCTCCATGATGGCTAAGGCGCGGGTAACCTCGTCGACCGCGTTTTTGAGCAGATCATGCTCCCCGTGGGTGACGCGCCAGATCGCCCGATAAAGCGTTGGCCACTTTAACTGATCACGATGGCAGATCACTGTTTTCGCCAGATCTACAAACGCGGCCGGCACGCGGACGCGCGGATGGAGCACGGCGGAAGTGCTGGCTGCCGTGGCAATGGCCGGCTCGCCCGTGATCGAAAACAAGGTCCCACCGGACATCGCCGGCGTCGCTTCGGAAGACGAGAAAAGTGCATGCTCGGTGGCCGAATACCAGAAAACCTGGTCAGGCGGAACGCCTTCGGACAACAGTTGCCGGGCCGCATCGCGCCACGCGTCGAAGCCTTCTTCGATGGCGACGTGTCGCATCAGACTTCTCCCGTCAGTGCGGATATCGGCGTTGTGAACAAGTCCAATTGCTCCGTCTTTGCCGTGATACGCTGTTTGAGGTCGAGCCGATCGAGCAGCCGCACATCGGGTCGATAATCGGTCGTCGTGATCCACGGTCGAAGCTTTTCCATCGGCAGGCGTAGCTTGGCTAGATCAGCGAGGCGAAGGCTGTGGAAATGGCGGGCTTGGACGATTCGCATTGCGTTTCGCTTGCCGAGGCCGGGCACGCGGAGCAGGCGATTGAGCGAGGCCTTATTTACATCGACGGGGAACAGGTCGCGGAAGCGCAGGGCCCACGTCAGCTTCGGATCGATCTTCAAATCCAGGTTCGGCTGCTCGGCCGTCGTCAGTTCGCTGGCTTGAAAGCCGTAGAAACGAATCAGCCAGTCGGCTTGGTATAGCCGGTGCTCGCGGATGAGCGGGGCGGCGGCAACGGGCAGGCGGCTGTCACCGTCCGGGATCGGGCTGAAGGCCGAGTAATAGACGCGGCGGAGTTTGTGTGTGCGGTACAGGTGCGTGGCGGATTTCAGAATCGCGGTGTCGTCGCTGGGGCTGGCACCAACGATCAACTGCGTGCTCTGTCCGGCGGGAGCGAAGCGCGGGGCCTTGGAGGTCTTCTGCCGTTCGGCTTGGTATTCCGCGATGCGCCCGGCGGCGACGGCCATCGTGTTTTCAACGTCGGCGACCTTCTTTTCGGGCGCAAAGCGATCGAGATCCGCCTGTGTCGGCAGTTCAATATTTGCACTCAGTCGATCCGCCCAAAGGCCGGCCTCGT
>JAQGHK010000701.1 GCA_028288875.1 Phycisphaerales bacterium
CCGCCTGCGGTTGACGCCCCGCCACTTCGCCTATCTGCGAATGAGCGAAGGCTGTAACCAGGGTTGCAGCTTCTGCACGATCCCCAGTATCCGCGGCCCGATGCGTTCGAAGCCGATGGAACAGATCATCGCCGAGGCCCGCGAGCTGGCATCCGACGGCGCCGTCGAACTCAACCTCATCGGCCAGGACACCACCAGCTACGGCACCGACATCGGCTACGAACCCGGCCTCAACGGCCTGCTCCGTACGCTCAATCAGACGCTGCCCAAAGACGTCCAGTGGCTGCGCCTGATGTACGCCTACCCGTCGTGCTTCACCGACGACATGATCAAGGCCATCGCCGACAGCGAGCGCGTGGTGAAGTACATCGACATGCCGCTGCAGCACATCAGCGACCGCATGCTGGCCCTGATGAAACGCCGCGTCACCGGCAAGCAGATCCGCACCCTGCTCGAAAAGCTCCGCAAATGGGTGCCCGGCATGGCGATCCGCACCACTTTCATCGCCGGTAGCCCGACGGAGACCGAAGCCGATCACGAAGAGCTCGTGCAGTTCCTGAAGGACTTCGAATTCGACCACATGGGCGTCTTCCCATTCAGCCCCGAGCCCGGCACGCCGATGGGCCGGGCTGAGCATCAGCATGACGACGCGACGAAGCAGCGTTGGGTCGAGAACCTCATGCTCACGCAGCAGGAACTGGTGTTCGCGAAGAACGAAAGTCGCGTCGGCGAACTGATGCCGGTGATGATCGAACGCCGCGAAAAAGATGGCACGTACGTCGCCCGCCATCAAGGCCAAGCGCCCGACATCGACAGCTGCGTCTTCGTCACCAGCAAGCAGAAGCTGGCGGCCGGCGAAATCGTCAGCGTGAAGGTGACGGACTATCAGGCGTACGACCTAATCGCCCAGGTGCCGACGAAGAAGGGGCAGAGCCTTAAAGTCGTTCGGGCTTGAGTCGTGGGAGCAATTCCACTCCCTAGGTGAAACAATCAATAGCCCGGCGTCTCGCGGCGGATCTTGCCGAGAAGGACGCAAGCGGTAATCGGCATCGCGGCTCGACCGATTGCACCTCCAATGCTCGTGACGGCGTACTGAAGTTGATACCCCGCCGGTAACGAGCTGCCTCCCGTCAAGCGCGAAAAGGTCATAAGTATCGTGAAAAGTGCGAGGGCTAGCCCGAGCCCGGCCATCACACCACACGCTGTCTGCAGGCTTGCGAGGCGACCGCCGCGAAGCCCAATCCAAGCTGCAGCCATAACCCAAACCGAGATGCTTATGCCCAGCAGCCCCCCGACTACGCCCATTACATCGGCGAAGCCAACACGCGACGGATATCCCGTCACGGCCGCAACGGCGAAGAAGGATTGCCGACTGATTTCACCAATCACTTGCCCGGCCGGCATCATCAAAATAAGCCATAAGAGCGGCCGAATGAGCGTGCGCTCAGCGGCTGGTGCGTAGTTCAATTCCGTTAGCGATATTCCTTCGGACATCTCGGCATCATAACTAGACGGCCCAACGCTCGCTCCCTGAGTCCAAGACCCACGCCAAGCTGCGGGCGGTTGCGGCGACAAAACGGTTTTCAACTGGCAGGCTTAGTTGCGGAGCTTTTTCTTCTCCGGCAGCGTGGCCACCCATGCGTCGTGCAGGCCGGTGAGCCGTTCCACGATTTCAGGGTGATCCTTGGCCACATTGGCCTTCTCGCCTGGGTCTTCACCCAGGTTCACGAGGAAGGTTTCGAGGCCCGGGATCGGCTTTGCGGTTCTTGGGTCAAACGCGTCGTGGAGCAGCTTCCAGTCACCGTCGCGCACGGCCCACTGCGTACCGCCCGACCACCAATGAAACTGCGAGTGATGTGTGGGCGCTTCAACATTTTTGATGATGTCATTGAATGATTTTCCATCCATCGATTCAGCCACGTCCTTCGGTAACGGCACGTCGCACAGCTCGGCCAGCGTCGGCAGCCAATCGACGCCGGCGACCAGTTGGGTACGTGTCTCGCCCGCGGGCAAGTGGCCGGGCCAGTTGATGATGGCCGGCACGCGAATGCCGCCTTCGAAGAGGCTGAACTTGCCGCCGCGATAAATGCCGCTGCTGCCTCCGCCGAGGCCGGCGGCTTGTTCGTACGACTGGCCCTGATCTGACATGAAGACCACGATCGTGTTCTGTCGCTGGCCGCTGTCGTCGAGCTTTTTCAGCATCGCGGCGACCTGGTCATCGACAGTGCTTATGGCAGCGGCGTAATCGTTGCGCGGGTAGCTCATTTTGTCGGCGTAGTACGCGCGCCATTTTTCCGCCGGCTGCACCGGGTAGTGCGGCATGTTGATCGCCCAGTAAGCTAGCCACGGCTTCTGGACGTGGGTGCCGACGTAACGCGAAAATTCATCAGTAATCAGGTCGGCGAGGTATTTTCCCGGTTCGAAGATCTCGACGCCATTACGCCACAAATCGTGCTTGTTAGGCCCACCCCACATGTAGTAATGCGAATAGTTGTCGATGCACCCGCCCATGAAACCGAAGCTGTAATCAAAGCCCTGGGCGTTGGGCATTTCTTCGGGAACGAAGCCCATGTGCCACTTGCCGAAGTGGGCCGTATCGTACCCGCCGGCCTTGAAGACCTCGGCGATCGTCACCTGCTCGGTCGGCATGCCGCGCGCGCCGTGCTGGCTGCCGGCCAGCGTTTCGAGCCCGGCCTTCTGCGGCACCTTGCCGGTCATGATGCTGGCCCGCGACGGAGAGCAGATCGGCGCGCTGGCGTAAAATTGAGTGAACTTCGTCCCGCCGGCGGCCAGGCTGTCGATGGCGGGCGTTTGCAGGTCTTTGGAGCCGTAGCAGTTCAGGTCGGCGTAGCCTTGGTCGTCGGTGAGGATGAACAACACGTTCGGCCGCCGGGTCGTTGGCACCTGGGCGATCGCAGGAGCCGCGAACAAAGATTCGCCAATCAGCAGCGATAAAACGACGAATGGACGCTTAAAGCTCAATGAACCTCCAAGCCGAGAGACGCAGCCGCGCTCAGGCCGCCGCCTGACGCGATCAATACTGGTACTGCAACTACGCCCGCTGGTGGGCGGAGCTGTACGGCCGGCCATGGCATTCCATGCAGTAACGCATGACCATCATGCACGCGCTGCCAGCCGGCGCAACCACGCTCATCGGCCAGCCGGTTTAGGCGATCGCCCGCATCTGCTTCACGCACTCGGTCAGGGCCGGCACGGGGTTTTCGGGGTTGGCTTCGTATTCGATAACGGCAAAGCCATCGAAGCCGCCGTTTTCAATTTCCTTCACGAACGCGGGCAGGTCGAGATTACCCGTACCGACGATGACGTCTTCCCATTTGCCAGCGCGGTCGAAAACGAAGTCCTTGTAATGCAAACCGTAAATGCGGCCGGCGAATTTCTTGGCCCATTCGATCGGCTTGCCGCCGGCCTGCATGCACCAGGCGGTGTCGATGTTCAGCCCGATGGTCGGGCCGCCGAGCTTGAGCAGGTGGTTGAGGACGTCCTGCGAACCGCCGAACATGTAACCGCCGTGGCAGTGGATGGCGATTTTGATACCGAACTCTTCGCACAGCTTCACCGTGGCCGGGATGGCCGTGGTGTAGGTGTCAATCGTGAAGTGGGCGCTGATGTACTTCGCGCCAGCGATCTTGGCACACTCAAACCACTTCCGCTCGCCGGGCTCGCCTTTGAAGGTCTGCACGCCGAGGCTGACGATTTTCACGCCGGCGTCTTTGTGAATTTGCACGATCTTGCCGAATTCTTCGGGCTTGGAAAAATCCGCGTGCACGCCACAGATTTCGGTGCTGGCAACGCCGATCTGGCGAATCTGCTTCGCGAGGGTGGCGTTGTCTTTGGTTTCGCGGAAGCAGAAGCTCTGAACGCCGAAATCACGGGCTGCGGACACGGACATGGGTATTTCTCCTGAAGTTGGCCGTAGCGTGGCGGGCGCGACGATGCCTGTCAACCGCCCGGCGTGCCGACTTGCCGCTTATTCGTCCGGGCCAGAAAAGGTGCCGACGGCTTCCGGATGCGATCCGCTATCAAAGTCGGCGTTGTCGCTTACAATCGAGTGTCCTTGTGGCGCCAAGTCCCTAACCTCATCACGACCAGCCGGCTGGTGCTGGCCGTCGTCTTTTTCGCCTGTTTGTCGTGGTACCAGTACGAAGGCCGCGGGCATTCCACCCTTCTCTCTTGGGCATTCCTCGTCGGTTTAGTCGCGATCAGCACCGATTTTCTCGACGGCTACCTCGCAAGAAAATGGAAAGTGGAAAGCCGCTTCGGACGGGTGGTGGACCCATTCGTCGACAAGATTCTGGTGCTGGGCAGCTTTATCTTCTTCGGCGGGAAGAATTTCATTATCGCCGATGAGTTTCTGGGTGGTCAAATTCGGGTGGCCCACACGATCACGGGCATCACGCCCGCCATGACGGTCATCATCCTCGGCCGGGAACTGCTGGTCACTAGCCTGCGCGGCCTGATGGAAAGCACCGGCCTGAGCTTCGGGGCCGACCGGGCGGGCAAAATCAAAATGGTGCTGCAATCGACGACCA
>JAQGHK010000048.1 GCA_028288875.1 Phycisphaerales bacterium
ATAGCCGGTCGGGTCGGAAAACATCACGCTGCCGGAAGAGTGAACGGCCATCAATCGGTCATAAGCCGCGACAGCCGCCGGCCAGTCCTTCCTAGCGACCGCCCGCCGCGCGTCGCGCCGCGCGACCTCGCCAATCACGCGCAGGTTGTCCGGCCAGAGGCGTGAGAGTCGATTCGCCTCGGCATCGGCTACGTCGCCCAGCCCGGCCGCGTCGAGCCGCGTGAGCGCCGCGATCCAGCCTTGGCTACGAGCGGCCAAGTGGACGTCGATGGCCTTGCGGGACATCCGGGCTGCGTACATTTGGCCGAGCTTTTCCTGACAGAGCGGCAACAGCAGGCGGGCAGCGTCGACATCGGGCGAGGGGGCACCGACGTGCTGCAACGCCTCCAAGGTCGCGGCCGCGTCACCACGGTGCCAGGCGTCGGCGGCAGGCCCCAGCGCACTGGGCGGCGTTTCGACCATCTGCACTTCAGGCGGCGGTATTGCTACGGGCGGCGCTTGTCCGGCTTCCCGTTTCATCCGTGCCCATTCGGCAAAATCCTTCGCTTCGCTCGCCGCGGTGAATGCCTCGCCCCAGCGGCCCTGCACGCGCAACAGTGCCGCCCGCGGAAGCCGTTGCGTGCCCGTCGGAAACCGGTCGACGCCTTCGGCAAGTCGGCCGTTGAGCAGGCACGCGATGGCCAGGTCGAGCGTCGACGCGCTGTTGCCCGGGGGGTTTGCGATCCAGTCATTCAACTGCTGTTCGGCGGCCTCGGCGTTCCCGGCCAGCCGCTCCGCCGTGACGCGGCCGGCCACCACCGGCCGCGACTTGGCGATTTGAAGCCGCAGCAGTGTGGGCCAGTCGCCTTGCCGGATCGCGATCGCCGCTCGTAGCGGGCCACCGTCCACGCTTGCCTCGGCAATCGCCTCGGCATCGCGGCCGACAAAAAAGAGCAGGCTGGCGAGCTTGTACCGTTCAATTGGGGTGCGCATCGGCACCGTCAGCAGTGTCTGGATTTCCGCCTCCAACCGGCCAGTCAGACGCAGGGCGGTCATTTCCAGCGTCAGCGCGTTGTGCGAATCGCCGCATCGCTCGTAGGCGCGGCCGTACGCCTCAATGGCGCCGAGGTCGGGCTGGGGCGCATCGGCCAGCGAACTGACGTAGGCGGTCACCGCGCGCGGGTTGGATCTGTTGTAAATCTGTACGCGAACGTCCGGGTCGGGCTCGTTCAACCCCACCCGCAGCGCGGCCGGGCGAAACACGCCGATGCGGTGCATTTTTTCCTCGGTCGGGGCGTCGTAGTCGTAGTCGGCCAAGGCGTCGAGCGCGTCGGCTGGAAGCGAGGCGTCCAAGCCGCGATCGATCATCCGCAGCACGCGAATGCAGCGCTCGCGCTGTTCGAGCGGTCCACTAACGGTGTGGGCGGCGACTTGCGCGCGGATCGACGGCCCCATGGCCAGCAATCGCGCCGACGCGGCCTCACGCACCGCAAATTCCGGGTCGGCTAGCTGCTGCCAGATGTCCGGCTCTGCGGCGAGGCTGCTTGCCGCGAACGCGATCAACGCTACTCCGAGCAATAACGGCCGGCCTCGCATTGGCATGATGATAGACGACCCGGTGGGTTCAGTACGCCTCCTCCAACGGAACTCAAGATGTGGAGATCCGAAGTGCCGTACGCCACGCCGCAGGCCGTGACGTCTTTGCGTTCCACCCGGTTCGACGGCCGAGGAATTCAATTCACGGCTCGCGTCGCAGCGTCAACAATGTTCTTTAAACAAACGAATGGGTCAGCCGTCGCCTACGCCGCGGGCGAGCTTTCCATATCCGCGTCGTTCCCGCTCTGGCTCGTATCGCCTGGCCGGTAGCCTGCGGCTTCGATGGCGGGGCTGAATTCGGCGATCTTTACTTTGGTGGGGTCGTACAGCACCGAGCATTGGCCGGAGAGGAAGTCGACTTCCACTTCGTGCACGCCTTCAAACCGGCCGAGGGCGGCTTGGATCGCCTGCTCGCACTGATGGCTGTGCATGCCCTCGATGCGGATGATGGCCAATTGGTCTTTCGTCACGTCTGTCGTCATCGTACAGCTTCAGTCCACGAACACTGCTCTGATTCTAAGCACCTTCCATCCCATTGGCACGCAGAATCTGTCCCCCTATTTCGGTGTAAGATTGCATTTTTCCGCAGCCCCCTAATACTCTTGCGCTGTGGCCACGCTTGTTTTGATCGATAACTACGACAGCTTCACGTACAACCTCGTGCAAAAATTCGGGGAAGTGTGGCCGGGGCTGCGTATCGACGTCTTTCGGAACGATAAAATCAGCATTGACGCCATTGAAGCGATCAAGCCCACGCACATCTGCGTCTCCCCCGGCCCCTGCAGCCCGGCCGAAGCGGGGATCAGCAATGATGTGATCAAGCACTTCGCGCCAAAGCTTCCCGTCCTGGGCGTGTGCCTTGGCCATCAGTGCATCGGCCACGTGTTCGGCGGTGTGGTGGAACGGGCCGGGCGATTGATGCACGGCAAGACGGATCAGATTCGCCACGACGGCAAACAGATCTACGCCGGCATGCCCAACCCATTCACGGCCACGCGCTATCACTCATTGATCATCCGCCCCGGCACGCTCGCCGCGACCGATTTTGAAGTGACCGCCTGGACCGATCAGGACGAAATCATGGGCGTGCGCCACAAGACGTGGCCGCTGGAAGGGGTGCAATATCACCCCGAAAGCTTCCTCACCGAGCAAGGCGAGAAGCTGCTGGCGAACTTTTTGAAGAAGTAAACGCGTTCAGGATCATCCGATCCGCCGCCGCGTCATTTCGATCGACCAATCGCGGGAAAATACTTTTCGCCTTAGCCCGACGGGGTTCTTCGGCCGGGTCGGTAAATTGATCTGAAATGCGCGCCATGAGCTGATCATCCGTCATGCGGCTACGCAATTTTGTCCGTCCGAACAGATTCACTGCAAACTCCTTGGTGGCGACAGCTATCTGGTTGCGACGGCGAACCAAATTCGCCGCCCATGCCGCCCACCGGGGAAACATCCAATTCAAATTCGGTTCACGCCAGCCTATTGTTCGCGTACAATTCCCTAACTGATGGCCAAAGCACGCATTCAATTTCTCTGCAACACCTGCGGCTCCATCCACCCCAAATGGATGGGCAAATGCACCGATTGCGGCACGTGGGACGCCCTCGAGGAATACAAAGCCCCCACCGTCGACAAGCACCACGACAATAAGAGCAACGCCATCGCCGATTTCGTGAACGGGGCCGAGGCGCTGCGGCTGGACGAGATCGACACCCAGAGCATCGCCCGCCTGCCGACCGGTATCGCCGAGTTCGACCGCATCCTCGGCGGCGGCATCGTTCCTGGCAGTGCCACCCTCGTCGGCGGCGAACCGGGCATCGGAAAGTCGACGCTGCTGCTGCAGATCGCGGGCCGCATCGGCATGGCCCCGGGAGCGGCGCCGAAAGTATCGGTCCTCTACGTCACCAGCGAAGAATCCGCCCGCCAGACCAAGCTCCGTGCCGACCGCCTGAGCATGAAGTCGGCCGACCTGCGCATCCTGGCCGAGACGAATCTGGAGCGGATCATCCACCAGATTCAAAAGCACAAGCCGGACGTCGTGATCGTCGATTCGATCCAGATGATCTACAAGCCCGACCTGCCGGCCGCACCGGGCAGCGTCACGCAGCTGCGCGATTGCTGCATGCAACTGGTCTATCTCGCCAAGACGACGGGCGTAGCGATCATGGTCGTTGGCCACGTCACTAAGGCGGGCACGCTGGCGGGGCCGAAGATCATTGAGCACATTGTCGATACCGTTGTGTATTTCGAAGGCGACCGTTTCCACGCCCACCGCATCGTCCGCTGCGTGAAAAACCGTTTCGGCAGCACGCACGAAGTCGGCGTGTTTGAAATGACCGGCGACGGCCTGAAGGAAGTCGCCGACCCCGGCATGCTGTTCATGCACCAGCACGGCCAACCCACCAGCGGAACGTTGCTCACTGCCGCGATGCAGGGCAGCCGCGTGATGGTGCTGGAAGTGCAGGCCCTCACCGCCAGCAGCGTCATCGGCGCGGCCAAGCGAAAAACCAGCGGCGTCAGCAACGATCGCGTCAGCATGATTCTGGCGGTTTTGGAAAAACGCTGCGAGCTGAAGCTGGCCGCAGATGACGTCTTCGTGAACATCGCCGGCGGCGTGAAAGTCGTTGAACCCGCCGTCGACTTGGCAATCGCGCTCGCCATCGCCAGTGCCCACATCAACCGCCCCGTCGCCCCCGGCACGCTAGCCCTAGGGGAACTCGGCCTCGGCGGCGAAGTGCGGCCGCTCCCGCATCTGGATGCCCGCCTGAAAGAGGCCAGCCGCCTGGGTGCCAGCCAAGCGATCGTCCCGCCAATGGGGAAGAACGTGCCTACCCTTAAGGGAATGGCTATCCACGAGGTACGCCGCGTCAATCAGGCGTTGGCAGCCCTTTAAATCGCGGAAATTTAGCGGGAACTGCGCCCGTGATTCCACACTTTGAACTGCAAACCACCCCGGGTGTAGGATAGTTCCTTAGTTGGCGTCTGTATTGCGCCGCTGGTCTTTTCAAGGCAGTCCTCCCATGAAACCGTTGAAATATCCCTGGCGCTCAACGGCAATCGAAGGTTTGGAATCACGCCGGTTGATGAGCCTGTCGGTCAAGCTCGACTACAGCTACGACACCAGCGGTTTCTTCGCCAGCCAAGCCCGTCGTGACGTGCTGCAGGCTGCCGTGAACGACGTCGCCAGCCACATCAACGATCAGTTTTCCGCGATCATTCCGTCCGGCGGTAATAGCTGGGAAATCAATTTCGCGAATCCAGGCAACAACCAGTTGGTGGACTTAGTGAACCCGACCGTGCCCGCGGACACGGTGGTGATTTACGTCGGTTCCAAGACGCTGACCAATGCTGCGGCTATCGCGAGTCCGGCCGGCGTGCTTCAGGTAAACGGCGACGAGAATTGGGAAACCGCCACCGTCCCGGACCGAAACCGCGCGCAGCCCGCCGACGGCATTCAATTCACACCGTCGATCGGGACGATCACGTTTGCCCCCGGCGAATCCTGGTACTTCGGGCTCAGCGCCAGCGGCATCGCCGCGGGGCAGCAGGATTTCTACAGCGTGGCCGAGCATGAATTCGGTCACGTCCTCGGCGTCGGCACCTCCGATGCCTGGAACACGCGGACGGCGGGCAACACCTTCACCGGCCCGACCGCCGAAGGCGTTTACGGCGGCCCCATCCCGACGACCAATGATGGCGGCGGCCACCTCGCCGCCGGCGTGCGGTACGCCGGCCAGAACGCCGCGATGTCGCACAGCGTCATCGGGATCGGCCGGCGCGAAGCCTTCACGCGCCTGGATTACGCCCTGCTGGATGACCTCGGCTACAGCGCCACGCTGCCCCCCGCCGTCACCGGCAAGTACGGCAACATCACCGGCTACGCCTACTACGACGCCAACAACAACGGCACGCGCGACAGCGGCGAAGGCAGCTTTGGCGGAACGATGTACATCGACGCCAACAGCAACGGCGCGTTCGACGGCAATGAGTACGGCGTCATCCCCGACGCCACCGGCAAGTACACCCTCTCCAGCGTGCCGGCCGGTACGGTTCGTCTGGCGCAGTACGACCCGTATCACCAGTACACCGTCGCCAGCCCCGCGCAGCCGTATTCGATCAGGGTCTGGGCGGATACGAACGTCAAAGCCGCCGACTTCGTCAGCCGGCTGAATAGCACGCCGACGTCGCACTTCGGCGGCTCGATCTACAACGACGCCAACAACAACGGCACGTTCGATACCGGCGACAGTGCCCGCGGCGGCATCACCGTCTTCCTCGACACGAACGACAACGGCCTGCTCGATACCGCCGAGAAACGCGTCGTCACCAACTCCACCGGCAATTACAACTTCACCGGCCTGCCCAACGGCTTTTACCGAGTGCGATTCGTCCTGCCGGCGTTCACGACGCAGACGACGCCGCAGATCGATGTCT
Source organism: Phycisphaerales bacterium (assembly GCA_028288875.1). Classification (GTDB taxonomy): domain Bacteria; phylum Planctomycetota; class Phycisphaerae; order Tepidisphaerales; family Tepidisphaeraceae; genus RYN-431. The sequence continues at coordinate 6,007 of JAQGHK010000048.1, forward strand.
CGCTCTCCGGCTCATCCGCCCCGAACCCGACGGGCCTGTTCACCCGCAGCACCGGCGCATCGCTCAGCGGCGTCGCGTTCAGTGATGCCGACGATGACGGCGTCTTCGACACCGGCGAATCGAAGCTGGCCGGCAAAACGGTCTTCCTCGACACCAACGAAAACGGGCAGCTCGACGCCGGCGAACAACGTGTCGTCACCGACAGCACCGGCGCATGGAAGTTCCTCAACCTTCCCGGCGGCCTGTATCGCGTCGGGGAAGTGCTTGGCACGAACACGGAGCAAACGACTCTGCTGGGATCGATGTTCATTGATGACAACGAGACGCGCTCCGGACTGACGCTTGGTACCTTCACGCTCACTGGCGCGCGGGTCAGCGGCACGGTCTACGCCGACGATGATGGCGATGGATCTCCCGCACCGTTCGAACCCCGACTAAGCGGCGTGACGGTCTATATCGACGCTGACAATGACAAAGTAATGGACGCCGGCGAGGCCCGCCTCGTCACAGGTTCCGGCGGGGCGTTCAAGTTCCTCAACCTGCCCAACAGCAGCGCCAACGCACGGCTGCGCGCCATGTTGCCCGCCGGGTACAGCCAGACATCGCCCGCCGACGGGTACGCGGTGAATCTGGCCGTCGGCGCGAAGAACGATGAGCTATATCTCGGGCTCGGCAAGTCCGTTCAGCCTGCCGGCGCGAGCACCAGCGGCACGGTCTTTTCCGACGGCAACAAGAACACCAAGCGCGACACGGGCGAAGCCGGCCTGAGCGGCCTCACGGTTTACATCGACATCGATAACGACAAGGTGCTGGATGCGAACGAGATCCGCACCACGACCGACGCCGCGGGCGCATTCGCCTTCGATAATCTCGCCAACACCGGCTCGGCCACGCGGCTGCGCGTGATCGTCCCCAGCGGCTATAGCCAGACGTTGCCGACCAACGGCTACGGCTACGCCCTGAACTTTGCCACCGGCGCGACCAACAGCGGCCTGCTGTTCGGCCTGTACACGGCGACCACGCCCCCGCCGACCACCGGCACGATCAAGGGCCTGACGTTCAACGACACCAACACCAACGGCGTCTACGACAGCGGCGACGGCCTGGCGTCCGGCAAAACCGTCTGGCTGGACTTCGACGACGACGGCGTGAAAGACGCCAACGAGCCAAGCGCGGTCACCGCCGCCGACGGCAGCTTCACCTTCGCCAACCTGTCCGCCGGCACCTACCACGTCCGCCGCAGCTTCCCCGCCGGCTATGTCGAAAGCAGCCCCGCCCGCTATACCACGCTGACCGCCGGCCAGACGATCAGCGGTGTGACGATCGGCAGTAAGACCAAGTAGCTTCGCACGGTGAGAGAATCCCAAAACATGAACGCCTCTCCTGGCTGGACCAAGAGAGGCGTTCAGTGATTCAACCGGCGGCGCGGATCAGTTCCGCACGGGCAGCGTGGCCGGTTCGGCCTTGCCATCGCCGTTGCCGTTGTTGCTGCCGTTCATCGTGCCGAGCGCGCTGGCGATTAGCTTGTCCGTCATCTCGGTGATGGCCGGGTTGCTGGACTTGCCGTCGGCGTCCTTGGCGAACGTCGTGTTCTCGGCCATCAGCAGGCTGAGGAAGTTGCTGAACACGTTGCCGCCCGCGGCCAGGCCCTCGCCGGCGCCGCCGGCTTGGGTGAAGACGCGTTCGGGCACCAGCGGCTGCACGCTCTTGGCCAGCTCGGCGGCCGTCTGGATCATCGCGTACAGGCGCGGATCGCCATAAGCGTTCACCTTCTGCTGCAGCGTGATCGCCTGGCTCATGCCGATCTGCATGGTCTTTTGGCCCTCGCCTTTACCGGCCAGGATCAGGCTCTGGCTGTTCGCCTCAGCCTTCACCAGCGTCTGCTCGGCGTCGGCCTTGGCGTTGATGACGATGGTCTGCGCCTCGCGCTTGCTCTGCTCTAATCGCGCCTCAGCCTCGACGATCGTCTGCCTCTTGCGCATCTCGGCGCGGCTTAGTTCGGCGTTACCTTGGTTCTCCGCGATCTTGATCTGAATTTCCGAGTCGGTCAGTTCCTTCTGCTTCGTGGTGCGCGCGGTGGTTTCGTTCAGTTCACGTTCCTTCGCGGCCGCCACCTGGCGGTGCTGGTACGTCTCGACCTGTTCCTTGGCGAGCTGGCGCTGGCGAAGCTGATCCAGTAGCTGTTCGATCTTCTTCCCGTTCTCGCCGCCGGCGCCATCGGCCGTGTTCGGCTTGCCGACCAGCACGTCCACGCATTCGATATCGAATGCAGAGAACTTGTCGTGCAGCGCCTTGCGGGCCTCGGCCTGCATCACGTCGCGGTCATGCAGCAGTTCCAACATCGTCTTGGTGTGGGCCACGTCGCGGAAATAAGCACTGAGCATCGGATCGATGCTTTGCGTGATCAGCTTCTTCACGTCGCCGAAGCGCTGAATGACGCCGGGAGCGCGCTTGTAGTCGATATGCACGACCACGCTCAACGGCAGGCTCGGTTCGTACGCGTCCTTGGTCACCAGGTCGACGCTGCGCAGGTTCTCATCATAGTTGTGCGCTTCGCTGCGCCCGGTCTGCCAGTGAAGCACGAAGTTGGTCGTCGGCACGAGCGTGATGAAGCCGGCATACAGGTTGAACGCATACTTGCCCGGGCCCAGCGGCGTGTCCCACACGCCCTTCTGGCCGTGCTTCACGCGCTCGCCGTGGCGGAACATGTCGCCGCTGGTATCACTGCCGGCTTCGCCGTAGTAGCTGTTGACCACGCCGACGTAGCCGATCGGGATCACCGTCTTGGCGACGTGTTCCACCGTGGCGAACCAGCGGTTGATGAAGTACGTGCCGTCCGTCAACACCGCATACTGCTTGCCACGGCAGCCACGGGCGGCGAGAAACGCTTCGGGGTCTTGATAGTTGTTATGGCCGTGCACTTCAGGCGCGATGATTTCGCCGGTCGGCAGGGCCGGGCCGTCTTGGACGGTGACAATGCCGATGTCGTCGCGCTGGCCGCCGATGACGGTCGGGCTGAACGCGAACACGTCGGCCAGCTCCTTCTGCCAGCCGTGCACCATCGCCTGCTCGTTGCGATTCTGGATCAGCGAATAGACGCGATCTTCCGCCACAACCGTAAATAGTGACAAGTTCATGGCGTACACGCCTTCACGCAGGATCGCCCGCTGGCGACCGCGCTGGCCGACACCCAAACCGTCGCGCTCCTCGGGCGTGAGCGCCACTTGGCCCAGGAACTGGCGGCTGTTCTGGAAGTTATTGCACCCAATCACCCGGCCCAAGGTCTGCCCGGCCGTCAACGGAGCGCCGTCACGGGCATAAACGTAGCCGATCTTGTTCTGCGGAATGGTGACCAGCGGCACCTTGTGGATCTTGAACTGCCACCGCCACAGCCCGAAGTGCAGACCACCACGCAGGATGTCCGACTGAAAGCCGGCTTCACCGTTAAGCGCAATGATGTTGCCTTCCGGAATCGAGCCAGAGCCCGACCACAGCTTCTCAACAATGCCGACCTTTTCGTTCGCGATATAGCGAACGCCAAGTAATTCCTTCAGCAGCACTGCAAGAACGGCACAGCCCACTAAGAAGAAGCCCACAAACGCCGCGATTCCAAACTCAAACATAGAGGTGTCCTATTCCCTGTCGGAACGATGTGTCCGTAACGAGGGTTATTTTACCGGGACGCAGACGGAATTCGCGTTACAGAGCGCCAGTTAGCTTCTAACGATCGCGAACGAACCCGAGCAAGAAGCGACAAAATAGACGATAAGTCGCTTTCCAGGCGTTAGATAGATGGCGCGTCGGCAATTGTGGACCGTCGCTC
>JAQGHK010000095.1 GCA_028288875.1 Phycisphaerales bacterium
CGAGCAGTTCAGACTGCTTCATGCCATGCTTGATCATCTCGCTGAGGTGATCGCTGTGGAAGCTGAACACGGTTTGTGCCGGTTGGGTTGTCGCGGAGGCTTCCATGACGGTTGATATCGACCGTCATGGCAAATTGTCGGTACGTCCGATACTTATGCCGCGTCGGCCGGCGGCAAGGATTCATGCAGGAGGCGGCGGTACTGCTCGCCGAGCGGCAGTGCGACGTCGCCGCGCTTGATGTCCAACAAGGTGCAATCGCTCGCGGCCTCGCGGGCGTGAAAGACGAATCGCCCCCGCCCGGCGTCGGCGCTCACCGCAGTGAAGGCGTACACATAACCACCGGCATCGCTGCGATACATCAGATCGCGCACCACGACATCGCCGGCGATGACGTTTCTTAAGCGGGCCGCCAGGCAAAACCGGTCCACGCTGCTGTAGCGAAACCCACACCGCTCGGCGAGACGACGCAAGCGACGCGCCCGGCCCCGGCTGACGACCCGGTCGGCAAACCAGACGACCATGACGATCGTCAGCAAGCCTGCGAGCATCAACCACGGCGTTGCGATCATGGCGCGAATCAGGGCTGGGTAGTTGCGGTGGTCGGGCCCTTGCGTTCCAGCTTGTAGTCAAAGCCGTAGTCCGGCTGAACGGGTGTCAGCTTCTGGACGAAATCGAGGATGGCCTTGTACTTCGGATCATCCCGGCCGCGTGGGAAGATGCCGTTGTAGCCGCGAACGCGCGGATGCTTCATCTCGGCATACTGGTCGGAAAGACCGAACTGCAGCAGCGCCGATTGATCCGGACGGATGCGGTCGATCATGAACGCGACGTCGGGAACGACGGTGTTGCCGCCAGTCTGGCTCAGCGGCTTCGCGCCGCCGGGACGACTCATCTTGGTCGACTGCAGCACGTAAAAATTCGTGTAAGTGGCGGCCGGCTCTGCCGCAGGAGAGACCAAGGCGAACTTCATCGCCGCCGCGCCGCTACCGCCATGGCACTGGCTGGTGGCGCAACCTTGAAGGATCAGCGACTGAACGCTGTTGCGGAAATCGGCGATAATCTCCGGGTCGTTGACGATCTTCACGTCTTTGGCCAGCTCCGGTGCGCCGTCCCGGATGATTCGGCCGGCCTGAACGACGGATGATGCGCTTCGGAACGCCTGGAACGACGGAAACTCATTGGCCAGCCGTGGATTCGAATCGTAGAAGTGCTTTTGCACGTTGTTCGAGAAGGCGACCCGCGTTTTGGTTTCCGTATCGCGGAGTTCCAATTGCTTCACGCGATTCACCTGATCTGCTGTCAGCAAATTCCATCCAGCGGCCGGCTTCGTGGTGGCGGTACTGGCTGGCGTGGCCGTGGTCCCCGGTGTCGTGGGCACGGTCTTAACCGATTCCAGCCGACGCTGGTTCATCGTGGTCTTTAACAGCTCGGCGGTTTCGGCGTTGTTCGGCTCGATGGCCTGCGCTTCGCGCAGAGCACGCTCCGCGAGATCGTAGCGTTGCATGTCGAACGCTTGCCGTCCGGCGGCGACGCGGCCGGCGGCGTCGGTCTTGGCGAGCGCGTCGTACGCCGCCGTCCAGCGTTCATCGAAAGTGCCGTACGTAATCGAATCGACTTCATCGCGCGTAAGCGAAGTGTCAATGCCACGAACGTTGACGACGACCGTGTCGGTCTTTTCGTCCACCGTACCGTCGTAAACGACGCCGGCCTTCGTTCGCACCAGTCCGGGCTTGCCGTCCGCCAGCACGAGCCCTGCCACCACCAGAATTGCTGCAGCTACCCACGATTTACGCATGGTCCACGTCTCCTGTCCTTGGTTGACTGTAGGACGCTTGAACCGGGATTACAAAGACGTAAATCCCTCGCGCCAGATGCCCTGCGAACGCAATGATTGCAACGCCCGGTGTTAGGAAGCTGGTGCGGTGGCCGGCTGCGTGGCTGGTTGGGAGGTGGCGGACGACATCACGGTCACCTGGCCGGTCTGGCTGAGAATGATCTGCAACGCACCGGCGTCCTTGTACTTCGGATCGCGACCGCCGTATTCGGCGAGTTTGCCGGTAATGCGGAGGGTGGCGCCGCTAAACTGCTTGGCGAAATCGCCGCCGAACGCTTCGTCGAGCTTGCCGCGGGATTTTTCAAACACGGCGACGACGAACGTCGGCTCACCTTCGAATTTGATGTTGCAGACCTTGCCGCTCGCGCTCCACTTGGCGGATTCGACTTTGCCTTCGACCGTCACTTCCGTGCCGACAGCGGCCGTGAGCGCTGCCTTGTCACTGGACTGAATGATCGTCGGCGCGTCCGCCCAGACGGAGGCAGCCATTAGGGTCAGCAACGACGCGGCGAGCGTTTTATGTTTCATCACGCACTGATCTTACGCCGGGTTGCGCTCGTTCAACAACTGATCTTCCAGAAGTGCGATTTTCTCCACGCGCCGGGCGTGCCGGCCGGAGGAGTATGGCGTGGTCAGGAATGCTTCCACGATCTTCAAGACCTGATCCTGCGGGAGCAGATCGGTGCCCAGGCACAGCATGTTGCAATGATTGGCATCGCGAGCGACCCGCGCCATCACTTCGTCCAACACGACGGCAGCACGAATGCCGCGAACTTTGTTCGCACAGACGCTCATGCCGATGCCGCTGGAATCCAAAAGGACGCCAGCGTCGACATCACCGGCCGCAACTGCTTTTGCGGCGGGTATCGCAAAGTCTGGATAGTCGCAGGCGGTATTGGTCGGGCAACCGAAGTCGACGACCGTGTGGCCCTTCCCTTTAAGCACGGTCATGAGCCGTTTTTTGCTCTCAAAACCGCGATGATCGCACGCTAGAGCAACCTTCATGACGACTCCCGGGACTGCTCGATATGGCTCGAACGCTTAATCAAGGATGTGGTCCTCCCGCAGGCGGGCGTGAATGAGTTTTTCCATCTGCTCGGCAAGGCTGCGGTAGGTCGCGACGTCGGAGCCGATCGGGTCTTCGATATCACCGGCCGGGTCCAGATTCCGGATCGGGGCACCGGCGGACATCATACGGACGGCATTGGCGTGTGAACGGCCCATGACAAGGACCAAGTCGGCCGAGTGCAGCAGTTCGGGCGTCAACGATTGCGAGCGATGGCGAGAAAGATCGGCCCCCATCGCCCCGACGGCTTCGACGGCCTGCGGCGTGGCGCGGGTGCCGTTCAGGGCATAAACGCCGGCCGAGGCGACGGCGTAGCCTTTGGCTTCCATCGCCGCCTCGCCGCCAACTGTTTCAGAAATGATTTTGCGCGTCAGCGCCTCGGCCATCGGTGAACGGCAGGTGTTACCGCTGCAGACAAACAATACGGTGGTTTTGAGCTGCCGCTGGATGATCCGCTGATCGTACACGCCGGCGCGGACGATTTCATAGCGATCGGGGTAAACCCGCAGCAAGGTGGAGGGCTTCGAAAACCGCGTTGAGCCCGCGTCTACGGCAAGATCCACCCCAGCGGCCGCGGGGTCAAAGGCTTCAGGAAGCATCGCCCCACCGCCGTCAAACTGGGTCAGCGCCACCGGCGCGGTCACCCGGCCCACGATTTCAGCGAACAGCGGATGATCCGGGCAACGCAGCGTGATTGTCCCGTTTTCAAACAGTTCCGCGGGATCAACGCCCAGCTTGCCGGAGATTTCCGCCTGCTTCCCCGGCGACACGTCAAAGATCAGCCCAACCGGACCGGGCCAGAGCTTTTTGACGAGGCGCTTGTAGAGTTCATTGTCAGCAGAAACGTAATCCCAGGCCTGCTCGGGCTTTGCGAGATGCAGCGTCCAAGGCTTGGCCGGGCCATTGCCGCGGAGGGCTTTCAGCCGGTCGCGACTGGCGGGCTGATCAATGCGGGCGGCGACGCCATAAACCGTTTCGGTGGGCAGGATCACCAGTTGGCCGGCTTCCAAGGCGGCCGCGGCACGGGCGACGTCGGCGTCGGGATCGTCGGATTCGAAGATTGAGATGACTTGCGACGACATGGATGTGCCAAGCGGATTATTCGCCCGACGCCCGGTCGGCGTCAAGCGCGGAGCGAGGCGGCCAGTTCCGCCGACAACTGTTTCACGACCGCTTCCACGCTTGCCGTCACTTCCTCGGCCGTCAGCGTCCGGCCGGGATCGCGGAAGGTCAGGCGGATCGCCAGTGACCGATGGCCGGTAGGTAATTGTTTACCAACGAACTCGTCGACCAACTCGACGCGTTCCAGTTTATCGCCGCCCGAGGCGCGGACGACGCGTTCGATCTCCGCAAAGGTGATTTCGGTCTTCGCCACGACTGCTAAGTCGCGGGCCGAGGCGGGGAAGCGACTGACGGGCGCATATTTGACCGGCTGCTCAAACCGAGGTTCGACGGCGGCCAAGTTGATCTCAAAGCCGAAGATTTTGAACGCGGCGCGATCGACCTTGGCGGTTGCCGAATCGAGTTCGCCCACCCAGCCGACGCGTTCGCTGCCAATCTGGATTGACGCCCCCGCCCGCATCGGCGATCCGGGCTTCGGATCGATCGGCAGGAAACTCACGCGCATGCCGGCCGATTCGAAGGCGTCTTCGATAGTGCCCTTAAGCGTGTAGAAATCGACCGGCGTCGCGCCGCGCCAATTCATCGGCCCGGGCACGCCGCCCGCGATGCCGGCCAGCGTCCAGATCCCGGGCAGCGTGGCGAACGTGCGATCGATTTCGAACAGCCGAACGCCTGGCGCTCCGCGGAAGACGTTCCGCTGCGTACTGGCGAGCAGGCCATTCAAAAGCGTCCGCCGCAGGACAGCCATCTCGGCGGTCGCGGGGTTGTTCAATTGCAACGCCGGCGGCGGCTCGCCGAGCCAGCGGCTCGCGAGTGCGAGCGATTCCAACGGATCATTTTTGGTTTCCAGCCAGCCGGCGTTGACCAGGCCGCGATTGAGCGCGGTTCGCAAGCGGCTCGCTTTGCAATCCGCACCACGTGTCGCGCGGGCCGGGCGAAGCTCGGCGGCGATGTTGTCGTAGCCGATCATCCGGGCGACGTCTTCGGCCAGCACCACCGCGTCGTTCACATCAACCCGATACGTGGGCACGGTCACGACATCGTTGTCGGTGACCTGATAGCCCAGCTTGGTCAGCGATTCGCGAACGACGGCGGGCTCAATCGTTGTGCCGATCAGCCGCGACACCCGCGCCGCGGGCAGCGTGAAGATCCGTGGATTCGTCGGCTTGGCGATGACGTCCGTCGGCGGGCCTGCCAACGTCGCCCCCGTCAGTTCGACGATCAGCGAACATGCCCGGCGACGGGCGAAATCGAGCATCTGATTCGGATCAACGCCGCGCTCGAAACGGTAGGACGAATCACTGCCGCCGCTGCCCTGGCGATTGCGAACCGCTTTGACGTTCTTGCGAACGTGGACGGGATCGAAGTAGGCCACTTCAAGGAGCACTTCGGTCGTCGTCGCTTCCGTCCCGGCCGACTTTCCGCCCATGATGCCGGCGAGGGCTTGCGGCTTTTCCGCATCGCAGACGCACAGCGGATTTCCGTAGGTGGAATCGATCGGCTTGCCGACGAGCAGATCGAGCGTTTCGCCGTCACGCAGCTTTCGCACGACAATCTTCCGCCCCGCCAGTTTGGCCAGGTCGAACGCGTGCATTGGCTGGCCGGTTTCAATCATCACGAAGTTCGTGATGTCGACCACGTTATTGATCGGCCGCAAGCCGGCCTGCGTCAGCACGGTCTGCATCCACGCCGGGCTGGGGCCGATTTTCACGCCGCGGAACACTGCAGCCGTGAAGCGACGGCAGAGGTCCGGCTCATCGATCTGAACGCTGAACTTTTCATCGCCAGCGGCCGGGGGAAGCTGATCGCTCGGCCAGATCACATTGCAGCTGAATAGCGCCGCCATCTCGCGTGCGATGCCAAGCACGCCGAGACAGTCCGGCCGGTTCGGCAGGACTTTCAGTTCGACCTGATAGCCGTCGCCGACGACTTCTTCGGCCTCGACTTCCAGCGCGGCGCGCGGCATCGCGTCGACCAATTCACGCGGCGGAATCGGGCGGTCCAAATACTGCTGCAGCCAGGACGTGTGGAGGTTCATTTAGAATTGCGAAAGGAATTGTTCGTCGTTCTCGTACAGGTGGCGAATGTCGTCAATGCCGAACTTCCGCATCGCCAGGCGGTCCAGGCCCATGCCCAAGGCAAAGCCCTGAAACTGTTCCGGATCGATCCCGCCATTGCGAAGCACTTCAGGCCGCATCATGCCGCTGCCCAGAATTTCCATCCATTTGCCGCGGTACAGCACGTCCACTTCCGCGCTGGGCGTCGTGAACGGGAAATAGCTCGGGCGAAAGCGAAGCTGGATGTCGTCGCCAAGCAGCGCGGTGAGCAGCGTGTAAAGCGTCTGCTTCAGGTCAGCGAAACTCACGTCGCGGTCGATGCAGATGGCGTCGATCTGATTGAAGATCGGATAGTGCGTGGCGTCGATGTCGTCGCGCCGATAGCACCGGCCGGCCGTCATCGCGCGGATCGGCGGTTGGCCGATGGCTTTCATGGCGCGGATCTGGAACGCCGTCGTGTGCGTGCGGAGGACGTGGGCCTCGCCCTTCGCGTCGGGTTTGGTGTAGTAGCTGTCGTGGCTATCGCGGCTGGGGTGCCAGTCCGGTGTGTTCAGCGAATCGAAGTTGTGAAACTCGTCTTCGTATTCGGGGTAATCGTCGTAGCGGAAGCCCATGCCGATGAGCACGGATTTCACTTCGTCTAGCACCTGCGTAATCGGATGCCGCCGGCCGACGCCGCGACGCAGGCCGGGCATGGAAACGTCGAACCCGGCGACGATCTTCTTCTCGCCACCGCCGACGTCCGCCTTCTTCGCATCCCAGGCCGCTTGCGCGCCGTTTTTCGCGTCATTGACCGCTTGGCCGACTCGTTTTTTTTCCGGGCCGGGGACCGTGCCCAGCGATTTGCTGAACTTGGTGATCACGCCTTCTTTGGCCAGATACTGAATGCGCGCCTGCTCCAACTGCTCGGCCGACGTGGCGGCGGCGATGTCGCGCAGGGCGTCGGCGCCGGCGGCCTGAATTGCTGAAACTAGCTCGTCCGTATTGCTCATTCTGTCGTGCTCATGAATGGACGGATTGTGATACCGGCAATACCGCCGCCGGGCAAGTTGAACCGACGGCGAAGGATGTGGTCAAAACTGGCCGCCATGAGAAGATTCTGATTCTTTTCGGCCCTGAATTTCGGTATAATTGGCCCGATGGCCGAGACGCTGATCTACCGCAAATATCGCCGCAGCCTGCTGGATCCGCAGCGGGTGCGTGAGCTATCGCGCCTGCGGCCGGCGCGGGCGGTGGTGGATACGGCGATCTGCTGGCTCGTGATCGCGGCCTGCTGGGTCGGCGTCGCGATTCACCCGGCGTGGTGGACCGTTGCGCTCGCTGTGATCGCTATTGGAACACGGGCGTATGCGCTGATGATCATCGCCCACGACGGCCTACACCGGCGGCTGTTCAACGGCGTGAAAGCGAATGACCTGTTCAATGACGTGTTCATCGTCGGCAGCTTTGGCGCGATCACTCGGATTAACAACCGGAATCACCTCTCGCACCATCAGCACCTCGGCACGGAGCATGATCCCGACCGATACAAATATTCCTGCCTGAACAAGGCGACGGGACTGGAATTGCTGGGCTATGTGATCGGCGCCCAGGTGTTTGTGTCGATCTACAACGTACTGTTTAAGCGCGGCGAGAAAGTGCGCGTCGCGGACGAGAAAACGCAAAAGCCGGGTTATGCCGTGCGCGACTTGGCCATTCTTGTCGGCTGGCAAGCGATGCTCTGGACGCTCGGCTGCGTGTTCATCGGCTGGTGGGCCGTTCCGGTGCTTTGGTATCTGCCGTTTATCCTGTTCGCGCTGCTGGGCGACAATTTTCGCACCTTCGCGGAACACACGGTGGTTGGGCCCGACCATGAGGCCGATGAACATCGGCTCGTAACCTACATCTCGAACCCGATCGAACGCATGTTCCTCTCGCCGATGAACATGAACTTTCACACGGTCCATCACCTTTGGACCAGTATCCCGTACTACAACCTCCCCGCCGCCGACGCCGAGATTCGGCAGATGCCGGGCGCTGCCGATCTGGAATGGCGGACGAGCTACGTAGGCTTTGCGATCCGCTACTGGCTGAGCATGCCAATCGAAGGCTGCCGCGTTCAGAAGGCATGAGCTTCGCGGTCAGTGCCATGGCCTCGCCGCATCGTGTAGATTGCCGACAATGACCGCTCCCGCCGCCTTCGCCGATAAGCCGTTGATCGAAACCGAAGCGGTCCCTTTGTGCCCGGTCTGCGGCGGCGAATCCCAGCATCCATTCGCCAGCGGTTTTGACTACGAATCCCTCACCTGCCGCAACGAATGGCACTTCGTGTCGTGCGACCGTTGCAGCCACGTCTGGCTGAACCCGCGGCCGGCGATCAGCACACTGCCGGTGATCTATCCGCCGACGTATTACGCCTACAACTATCAGCAGCAGATCAGCTCGATTGCCGTCAAAGGTAAGCAGATGCTGGATGCGGCGAAGATGAAATCGATCCTGAAGAAACTGGATCGGCCGCCGACGTCATTTCTCGACATCGGCTGTGGCGACGGTCGCTTTCTTCGAGCGATGGAACTTCAGGGCCTCAAGCGCGAGAACCTGTACGGCCTGGAACTGGACGACCACGTGATCGCCCCGCTCGCTGCAGATGGATTCAAAGCGTATTGCCGGCGCGTCGAAGACTGCACCGAGATCGCCGACAACTCGATCGACTTGGCCACGATGTTTCATGTGATTGAGCACGTGGACGACCCGGCCGCCGTGGTGCGGAAGGTTGCCCGCTGGCTCAAGCCCGGCGGCATCCTCGCCATCGAAACGCCGAATGTGCAAAGCCTCGACGCCCGCACGTTCAAACCGAGTTTCTGGGGCGGCTATCACATTCCGCGTCACTGGAACCTATTCCGCCCGCTGACGCTGCAAAAATTGCTTCAGGACAACGGACTCGACGTCGTCGACACCCGTTATCAGACCGGCCACAGCTTCTGGATGTACAGCTATCAGCACCGATTTAACTTCGGCGAATCGCCGAAGCCGCGGCTGGCGAAATGGTTCAATCCGCTCGGCAGCCTGCCGGTGCTGATCGGGTTCACCGCATTCGACAAACTCCGCGCGGCCGTTGGGATGCGGACCAGTGCAATGCTAATGCTGGGGAAAAAGCCCTGACTATCCCGAGGTGACAGCGCACCCAGTCCGCACGCTTCTGGTCGCCCATCCCGTAAGCGCCAGGGAGTGAGGCAGACGGTCACCGATTCTGCATCTGATGGGCCACGCTGAACAGGAAGTGTTTCATCGTCTCCGAGTCAATCACCGGCAGCTCTGCTTCGTCGATCGCGGCTCCCATCGTCGCGATCCAGTGATCCCGTGCTGTCACATCGACGGCGAACGGCGCGTGACGCATCCGGAGGCGTGGATGGCCGCGTTGCTCGGAATAGGTCGTCGGCCCGCCGAAGCGTTGGGCCAGGAAGCCGTAGAGGCGTTCTTCCGCGGCGGCGAGGTCGTCAGGCGGGTACATCGGGCCGAGCACCGGGTTGGAAGGCACTTGGCGGTAGAACGCCGCCACCACTTGCCGCAGCTTCGCTTCGCCGATGCGGTGATAGAGATCGTCGATCGAAGGCTCGCTCATGCCGGCCCTGCCTTGCAGATCTCCACGTACCGACGCACCGCCTCGGCCAGCCCTAGCTCCAGCGCGTCGGCGATCAAAGCGTGGCCGATGGAGACTTCATCCACTCGCCGCACGCCGAGGAGGAAGTCGCCGAGATTATCCAGATTCAGATCATGCCCCGCGTTCACGCCCAGCCCCGCAGCGATGGCCGCCCAGGCGGTTTCGGCGTACAGCAATGTTGCATTCCGGTCGCCCTTGGCGTGGGCCGCGGCGTACGGCTCGGTGTACAGCTCGATCCGGTCCGCCCCGATCTCCGCCGCGATGGGAATGTCCTTCGGCTGCGGGTCCACGAACAAGCTCACCCGGCAGCCAATGCCGGATAGGTGATCGATCACCCCTTTCAACCGCGCGACTTCATCGGCATCCATCGCATGCAGCGGCCAACCATGGTCGCTGGTGGATTGGCCTTCGGCATCGGGAACCAACGTCGCCTGCGTCGGGCGAACGCGCTCGCAGTGCTCGATCAGGCCGTGGTACGGATTGCCTTCGATATTGAACTCAGCCTTTCGGTGCTTCTTCAGCAGCGCGGCGATGTCATCCACGTCGCCATGCCGAATGTGCCGCTCATCGGGCCGTGGGTGGATCGTGATGCCGTGTGCACCGGCGTCCAAAGCGACCTGCGACAGTTTGACCAGGTTCGGGATGTCCAGCGCCCGAGTGTTTCGCAGTGTCGCAATCTTGTTCACGTTCACGGACAGGTGAGTCATAACGGGATTCTAAGCCCTCAAACCGCTTTGTGGGGAACAGCCCAAAAACAGTCCAATGCGCTCTATCCCTAACGCGATCTTAATGGTTGCCAAAAACGCGGTTTTTGCTATGATGTTCCGTTTCACTCGCATTCGCCGGCACGCGCCACGAAGCACCGACCCGAGCCTTTTGGGCTGCTCTTTGAGTCACGGTTTCCAATGAATCAAGTGCGTAACGATATCCGCAACATCGCCATCATCGCTCACGTCGATCACGGCAAAACAACGCTGACCGACGCCCTCTTGCGCCAGAGCGGCAATTTCCGCGAAAATCAGGTGCAGGACACCATGCTCGACAGCAACCCGCTGGAGCGTGAGCGTGGCATCACGATCCTGGCCAAGAACGTGGCGATTCAGTACACGGACCCAAAGACCGGGGAAACCACGAAGTTTAACCTGATTGATACCCCCGGCCACGCGGATTTCGGCGGCGAAGTCGAACGCGTCCTCGGCATGGCGGATGGCTGTTTCCTGCTCGTCGACGCCGCTGAAGGTGCCATGCCGCAGACCCGCTTCGTGCTGAAGAAGGCCTTCGAGCACCAACTGCACCCGATCGTCATCATCAATAAAATTGACCGTTCCGATGCCCGTGTCGATGGCGTGCTGAACGAAGTCTTCGACCTGTTCGCCGAACTGGGCGCGAATGACGAAGCCCTCGACTTCCCCGTCATCTACGCCTCCGGCCGCGCCGGTACGGCCACCTGGGATATGGCCACGCCGGGCGTGGACATCAAGCCCGTGTTCGAAGCCATCATGAAGCACGTCCCCGCCCCCCACGGCGACCCGGACAAATCGCTTCAGCTTCAGATCAGCAGCATCCAGTACAGCGAATACGTCGGCCGGATCGGCATCGGCCGCATCTATAACGGCAAGGTCAAGACCGGCCAGCAGATCCTGCTCGGCAAGCGCGACGGCACGCTCGTCAAGGGCAAAGTCGCGCAGGTTCAGGTCTTCGACGGCTTTGGCAAGAAGAACGTCGATGAAGCCAGCGCGGGCGATATCGTCGCCATCACTGGCCTTGAAACCGTTGACATGGGCGACACCATCTGTGATCCGGTTGATCCAAAGCCGATGACCGCTCAAGACGTCGAGCCGCCGACCCTCACGATGCTGTTCAGCGTGAACGACAGCCCGTTCTGCGGGAAGGAAGGCAAGTACGTCACCAGCCGCAACATCCGCGAACGCCTGATGAAGGAACTGGAATCGAACGTCGCGTTGAAGGTCGAAGAAACCGGCGGCAAGGACAGCTTCAAGGTCAGCGGCCGCGGCCTGCTGCACTTGGGCATCCTGATCGAAAACATGCGTCGCGAAGGCTACGAGCTGTCGATCAGCAAGCCGAGCGTCATCACTCAGACGCAGGAGAACGGCGAAGTCTGGGAACCCTTCGAATATCTTGTCGTCGATGTTCCGGAAAAGAACATGGGCGCGGTCATGGAACTGGTCGGCAACCGTAAGGGCGAACTCGTCCGCATGGACACCCGTGAAGGCCAAAATCACTTGGAATTCACCATTCCCGCCCGCGGCCTGATCGGCTTGCGTACCCGCATGCTCACCGGCACGCAGGGCACGGCCGTCATGCACCATAACTTCCACGAATACGCTTTGGCCCGCGGCGATGTGCCCGGCCGCGGCAACGGCGTGATGGTCAGCATGGTCAATGGCACGTCGAACGCGTTCGCCATGAACAAGCTGCAGGAACGTGCCAGCTTCTTCATCAACCCCGGCGAAGCGATCTATGAAGGCCAGATTGTGGCGGAAAACGCCCGCGATACCGATTTGGTCGTCAACGCCACGACGGCCAAGCAGCTGACGAACATGCGAACGACGTCGACCGACGAAGCCATCATCCTGCGGCCCGCCCGCAAGATGACGCTGGAAGCCGCTCTCGAGTACATCGAGGACGACGAGCTGGTCGAAGTGACCCCGGTCGCCATCCGCCTGCGGAAGCAATATCTGACGGAAGCCGGCCGCAAGAAAAACTCTGGCAAGAAGAAGGTCGAAGCCGGCGTGTAAATTCCGTTCCGATTTAAATACGAATCCCCACGACGCCGGCTTGCTGCCGGCGTCGTGCATTTCTAGGCTCCACCTATGGCCAAGCCCCGTATCGGCATCACGATGGATTACGTCACCGGCAAGCCGCATTACATGCTGCCATGGACCTATGCCGAAGCCGTTGAGAAGGCCGGCGGGCTGCCGTTGATGCTGCCGTATCGGTCGGACCTGTCGCAGGTACCGCACTATCTGGACGGACTGGATGGCGTTGTTCTGTCCGGCGGCGACGATCTCGATCCGTCGCTTTTCGGCGAGGAACGCCACGCAATGGCCAGGGCAGTCGATCCCGACCGGCAGAAGTTTGAGTTCGCCTTGCTGACCGAGATCGAACGGCGGGCTACACCGGTGCTGGGTATTTGCCTGGGCAGCCAGCTGATGAACGTCCACCGCGGCGGGTCGCTGTACCAGTTTCTGCCGGATATGGACCGCAGCGAGCCCCTCGAGCACCGGCGGATCGGAGACGACTGGGGGGCTCGGCACGGCGTATCGGTTGAGCCGAAATCCAACCTGTCTCACCTGCTCGGCAAGACTCAGCTCGAGTGCAATACCTCGCACAAGCAGTCCGTTCACAAGCCGGGGCATGGCCTACGGGTGGTCGCGACGGCCCCGGATGGCGTCATCGAGGCGACGGAAGACCCATCATTTCCGTTCTATATTGGCGTTCAATGGCACCCCGAACGCCAGAATGACGAAGCCGACCACCTGAAGCTCTTTCAGGGTCTTGTCTCAGCCGCAACCCGCCGCGCCGGCACCTGACGCGCCGGTTCCAGCAAAACCTGCCATTTTGCCGATGCGTAGCAGCAGCTCATCGAAATCGGCCAAATGCGCTTTCGCGTACTTTGAACAGTAACTTTCGCAACGCATGCCATTCCAATGGCTTGCAGCGTATTTCCGCCCGAGATGCGAATTTATGGCATAAAAAACCGGTTTCATAGCTTGCATGCGTCATTTTGTCAGTTATACTGAAACCGGTTTCAGGAGTTGAGGCATGGCGGAACTAGACGTGAACATCCCCCTGCGAGGTCGGCCGACGATCTCTGACGTGGCGCGCCACTGCGGCCTGTCGAAGGCGACCGTCAGCAAGGTCCTGAACCTTCCCCCCGATCAATGCCCGATTGCCGAGCCGACCCGCGCCAAAGTTCTGGTTTCCGTTGAAGCCTTGGGCTACCGCCCGAGCTGGCAGGGCCGGGCTCTGGCCAACCGCCGCACGCACATGATCGCCGTCGTGAACGCCGATCCATACGGCGCTCTGCCGCGTGGCCAGTATTGGGAAATTGTCGACCAGCTGGATGACCTGCTGTCTCAAGTCGGCCTCGTCCCGACGTTCATCCATACGTATGCCGGCAATCCGCGGGCGATTGAAATGCTGGGCGACCAGCGGTTCGACGGGTGCCTGTCCCTCGACGCCCAGCCGAAGGACGTTCAGGATCTGCTCCGCAGCAACAACACGCCGACGGTGATGATCAACGCCGACGTCGACAACAGCTGGACGAACCTGACTTTCGACGACAAGGCCGGCACCACGCTGCTGATGCAGCACCTGATCGGTCTGGGTCACAAGCGGATCGCCTACAACGCCGGGCGTCGGGTCAATCTGCATTCGAGCGCGATCGTCCGGGCTTCGACCTACGCCCAATGCATGCGAGACGCCGGCCTGGAACCGGACCGCCCATTTGTTGGGCCGGTGAGTGAGTTCATCGATCGCGCCATCGACGGCCCTTACAAGCCGACCGCCATCGTCGATTTCGAACACTGGACTGCCGTTCACACGCTCCAACATCTCTGGCGTCGCGGCCTGCGCGTGCCGGAAGACATGAGCGTCACGACGTTCAATGACACGTACCCCGTCGCCCTGACGGTGCCGCCGCTCACCGTCGCGGCGCTACCCGTCAAACTCATTACTGAGCGGGCGGTGCAACTGTTGACCGAACTGATTGAGAACCCGACCCGCGAACCGCGGACGGAAATGATGTCGGAAACGCTGATCGTGCGGGAGTCGACGGCGCCGCCAAAAGTTTCGAACGGAGCTGGCCGACCGGGATGACACGCGGGGCGTGCCCGGAGCAATGGAATCGCGTCGTATGGAGGGCGTTTTTAAGAGGGAATTTCTGCGGGTAGTCGGCTCACAAGAGTAGCAGTAATGGGACGGCCGATGGAGGACGTCCGGAGTTGCAGCTACCCCGTCAAGGCCCGACGCCCGCCGTCTGCAGGAGGGTGCACGCCGGATTGCCCGGCGCGCGAAAAAAGGTACGCCCGACCCGGCGTGCCAGTCTTGTTTCGCATTCTTAGGAGGATTCATGTCTCGCTCGCTTTTAACCGCCGGCCTTGCTGGTTTGTTCGCCCTGACCCCGATCGCACATGGGGCGACGATCGCGGCTTACAACTTCACATCTGGATTGGCGGCTTCGTCG
>JAQGHK010000101.1 GCA_028288875.1 Phycisphaerales bacterium
GGCGGAGCCGCGACGCCCTTTTTGATGTGCTCTTTCCAGTCAGCGAGACGAAGAATCTGTCCCTTGTCCCGCCCCGCCGTTTCCGCTACATTGTCCGCCCGATTGCCCCTCATGGGCGTTCGTCGAGAGGCATCCGCGTGTGCGGGTGTGGGTAGATGAGCCGGATCGCACGCGGTTTCCTGCGATTCGGGCCTGGGCTTTGGCACCGCGGCCGGTTCTTCTTGGAGCACGCCTCAATTTTCGCATTCGCATCCATCGGCTTTACCGCCGGTGGCCTTCCGAACCACTACCCGGTGGTGTAACGGTAGCACAAGAGTTTTTGGTACTCTTTGTCATGGTTCGAATCCATGCCGGGTAGCTCTTTCTCTCCGCCGAAACGAAGACTCTGGAAAGAACCCACATGGCCCTTCAACTCGACGCAACCAAGATCAAAGTCTTCGCCGGCCGGGCCAATCCGGAGCTGGCGGCGAAGGTTTGCAAGTATCTCGGCGTCCCGCTGGGCGACGGCAAGGCCGAGCTCTTCCCTGACGGCGAGCTGATGGTGAAGGTGGAAGAAGACGTTCGCGGCCGCGACTGTTACGTCTTCCAGCCGACCAGCCATCCCAGCAACGCGAACCTGATGGAACTGTTCATCTGGATCGATTGCCTGAAACGCGCCTCGGCCCGCCGCGTGACGGCCGTCATGCCCTACTTCGCCTACGCCCGCCAGGACCGTAAAGACGAGGGCCGCACGCCGATTACCGCCAAGCTGGTTGCGAATCTGATCGAACGCGCCGGCGCCGACCGCGTGGTGGCCGTCGATTTGCACGCCGCCCAGGTTCAGGGCTTTTTTGATATTCCCGTCGATCATCTGAATGCAGGGCCAGTGCTTGGCAAGTGGTTCAAGAGCCTGAAACTGGCCAACCGCGTGTTCGTCTCGCCAGACGTGGGCAATGTGAAACGCGCCCAGGCGTACGCCAACATGATCGGCGGCGAGATCTGCATCATCGACAAGCGCCGCAAGTCCGGCAGCCAGACCGAAGCCCGCCACATCATCGGCGACGTCCGCGATAAGAACGTGCTCATGGTCGACGACATGATCACCACCGCCGGCACGGTCACGCAGGCCTGCAAAATCCTGAAGGACAACGGCGTCAAAGAAATCTACATGGCCGCCACCCACGCCGTCTTCGCCCCGCCGGCGATGGAACGTCTGGTCGAGGCGCCTTTCACGAAACTGGCCGTCACTGACACGATCCCGATCGGCAACCGCGCCGACGCGATCAAGGACCGGCTTGTCCAACTCAGCGTCGCCGAACTGTTCGGCGAAGCCATTGCCCGGATTCACAAGGACGAAAGTGTGTCGGCCTTGTTCAACGAGAAGAACGAGAAGTAGACGCTCAACGGTGAGCGTCAGTTTTTAAGGAGCACCTTTATGTCCGCCCCCATCGCAGTCACCGCCGAAAAACGTACCGCCCTCGGTAGCCGCGCTAACATGCGCCTCCGCAAGACCGGCCTGATCCCCGCCGTCGTGTACGGCCACCATCAGGACACCTTGCCCGTCCAGCTCTCCAAGAAGGAACTGGCCAAGCACATCGCTCACGGCACCCACCTGTTCAACCTGTCGTTCGATGGTCACACGGAATCCGTGCTGATCAAAGACGTGCAGTACGATGCCTTCGGCGTCGAACTGCTCCACGCCGACTTTGCCCGGGTCGACCTGACCGAGCGCGTTGAAGTCAGCGTCAGCATCGAACTCAAGGGCGACCCGATCGGCGAAAAGGACGGCGGCGTCCTGCAGCAGATCCTCAACGAACTCGAAATCGACTGCGTCGTCACGGAAATCCCGGACGTCATCACCGTCGATGTCAGCGGCCTGAAGAAGGACGACGAAATCCGCGTCAGCGACCTGAAGCTTGGTGGCAGCATCAAGATCCTCACGGACGAAGACCAGATCATCGCCAAGGTCGAAGAAATCGCCGAGCAGAAGGAAGAAACCGACGATGCCACGACCGAGCCGGAAGTCATCGGCAAGGCCAAGGAAGATGCCGATGCGGCCGCGGCGGCCGAAGAAGCGAAGTAATTGGAATGAAACTCATCGTCGGCCTTGGCAATCCCGGTCTCGAATACGTCAGCACCCGGCACAACGTCGGGTTCGAAGTAGTCGACCGGCTTGCCGAGAAGCTGGGATGGGTGGCCCCGGGCGATTTTGATCGCATGGCCAAGCAGAAGTTCAACGGCCTGACGTTCACCGGCGTGTTAAATCGCTCGAACGGGGCCGACGAAAAGCTGCTGCTCGTCAAGCCGACGACGTTCATGAACGTCAGCGGCAAGAGTGTGATTGCGGCAATGCAGTTTTTTCAGATCGAAAAAGATGACCTTTTGGTTATCCTCGACGATCTGGCCCTGCCTTGCGGCAAGCTGCGGCTGAAGCCTTCGGGCTCCAGCGGCGGACACAACGGGCTGAAAGATATCGAAAAAGTGCTGGGCACGAACGCCTACCCGCGATTGCGGATCGGCATCGACCCGGCACCGGCCAACATCCCGGGACGTGATTACGTCCTGGGCAAGTGGACGCCGACGCAGCGTGAGTTGTTAACCCCGGCCTTGGACCGCGCGTGTGGCGCGATCATCAGCTGGGCCGATTACGGCATTGATAAGGCAATGGGCCTGTTCAACGCAGAAGAAACGAAGAAGAAAGACACTGGCGACCGCCCCAAAGGGCGGCCAAACCCAAGCTAGGAAGACGCAATGGCAAAAGATAAATACGAAGGCATGTTCCTGTTCCCCGGTTCGGCTGAAGTCGAAGCCTCGGTGAAGCGCACCCGCGACATCATCGAAAAGCACGGCGGCACCGTCCTCGTCTGCAAGAAGTGGGACGAACGCAAGCTCGCTTTCGAAGTGAAGAAGCAGAAGCGTGGCCTGTACGTCATCGCTTACATGACCGGCCCGGGCGCGATGATCGCCCCGATCACCCGTGACGTGAACCTGAGCGACGACATCCTCCGCATCCTCGTGACCGATGCCAGCCATCTGTCGACCGAGGAGATGGAACGCGTCGAGCCGCAGCCGATCGTCGTCGCCCCACCGCGTGAAGATCGCGGCTTCGGCTTCGACAGCGGCAGCCGTGGCGATCGCGGCGACCGTGGCGGCGACCGCGGCTTCCGCCGTCGCGACGAAGAACCGGCCAATGCCTAAATCAGGCTGGGTGTTACGAGCGAAAAGTTAGGATTTTGTACCCCGTGTTGGTACAATACTTCACGACTAACGCCCTGCTTTTTCTGGAGATTTCTCATGGCCAGCCTGAACAAAGTAATGCTGATCGGCAACCTGACCCGCGACCCCGCGCTCAAGTACCTGCCGAACCAGACAGCCGTTTGCGAGTTCGGCCTGGCCGTGTCGCGCAAGTTCAAGTCGGCCAGTGGCGAAATGCGGGAAGACACCGCCTTCGTCGACTGCACCGTCTTCGGCAAGGGCGGCGAAATCTTCAACCAGTACATGACCAAGGGCAAGCCCGTCTTCATCGAGGGCCGCCTGAAGTTTGACAGCTGGGAAGACAAAAACGGCGGCGGCAAGCGATCCAAGCTGGCCGTGGTTGTGGAAGACTTCCAGTTCCTCGGCGGCCGCGATAGCGGTGGCGCCGGCGGCGGTGGTGGCGGCGAGCAAGGCGGTTACGAAGGTGGCGCCGGGGGTGGTGGCGGTGGTGGTGGCGGCGGATACGAACGCTCCGCTCCCCCGGCCCGGCCTATGGGTGGCAATCGCCCTCCAGCCAGTCGTCCGCCCGCCCAGCAGAAGCCGCCGGAAGCGCCCTACGGCGAAGAACAGCAGTTCAATGACGACGATATTCCGTTCTAACTTTTACTAACCCGGGCTGGGCCGCCCCGCCAGTGTTTGGCGAAGCGGTCCTAACTCACCTTTTTAAGGACAACCCAATCATGGCTGCGAAAACCAAAATCCTCCTCTCGGAATCCGTTCGTCACGTCGGCCGCGTTGGCGACGTCGTCGAAGTCAGCCCCGGCTACGCCCGCAACTTCCTCATCCCCAAGGGCTTGGCTGTCGAGCCGACCCCGGGCAACCTGAAGAAGGTTGAAGTCCGCAAGCAGGAAGTCATCAAGCAGGAAAAAGAACTGCGGGCCAAGCAGGAAGGCATCATCAAGAAGCTGTCGACGGTGGAAGTCACCCTCGAACGCCGCGCCAACGAGCAGGGCCACCTGTTCGGCAGCGTCGGTGCCAACGACATCGCCCACGCCTTGGTGGCCATGGGTTACGAAGTCGAAGCCAGCGACATCAACCTGTCCAGCAAGCTCGACAAGATCGAGAAGTACACGGTCGAAGTGAAGTTCGCCCAGGACCTGTCGACCGACATCAAGGTGTGGGTCGCCCCCGACGCCGAGAGCAAGGCCGCCATCGAAACCTACGCCAAAGCGAAGGCCGAAGCCGCCAAGCCGGCCGAACCCGCCGCCGCCGAGTAAGCTTCGTTCGCTGAATCCAACAAAAATGGGCTGGTCTTCGGACCAGCCCATTTTCTTTTGGCCGCAGATTCACGCAGATGAACGCGGATCAGAATCGCCAGATCCCTTTTTCCTTATCTGCGTTTATCTGCGTCGATCTGCGGCTAATAAAAGGCTTGCCGGTGAGTAGTCGGTGGACAACCCGTCGCCCCCGAAAGTTTAACGGGCGTTCGGCCAATATTAGGTTACAGTATGGGGCGCATTTTTGACGAAAAGGGACGCATGTCTGAACCGCTTCGACTCTCCGATTCATCCGCCCAGTTCGACAAGCTGCCCCCCCACAGCATCGTCGCCGAGCAGTGCCTCGTCGCCAGCATGATGCTGGACAAAGACCTCGTCGGCCAAGTCCTGCCGAAGGTGTCGCCCGAGGCGTTCTACCTCGCCGATCACGCGATCATTTACGGCATCATCCGCAACCTGTACGACGCCAATCGCCCCATCGACGCCATCATCCTGCGCGAAGAGCTCTCCAAGCGCGGCCAGCTCGATGAAATCGGCGGCACGGCCTACCTCGCCGAGATTCTCAACACCGTCCCCTCCGCCGCCAACGGCATGCACTATGCCGACATCGTGCGCGACAAGTACCTGCTGCGCTCGCTGATCGGTGCCAGCAACGACGCCGTCCGCGAGGCCTATTCGCCGCACGACAAGGTCGACGAAATTATCGACCGCGCCGAGAAGCGCATCTTCGAAATCGCCAACAAGAAGATCAGCAACCACGCCAGCCCGCTCGGCGAAGTGGCGATGGAAGTGTACGAGATGCTCGAAAACTCGGGCCGCAAAGGCATCGAGACCGGCTTCTACGAGCTCGACGACATGCTGAACGGCCTGCAGCCTGGCGAAATGATCATCGTCGCCGCTCGACCCTCCATGGGTAAAGCCCAGCCGCTCGACGCGCAGGTGCTTACGCTCGACGGCTTCAAGCCGATGGGGTCGCTCCGCCTCGGCGATCAGCTCGCCTCTGTCGATGGCCAGTCCTCCAGCGTCGTCGGCGTTTATCCACAAGGCGAGCGCCAGGTTTACCGCGTCACGCTCGCCGACGGCCGATCGACCGAATGCTGCGCCGAGCACCTGTGGCGCGTTCACTTTCGCGGCTGGGAATCGCCGCGCGTATTGTCGACGGCCAAAGTCATGGCGATGCTGCAGCGCCAGCGTTACCAAGGCCGCATATGGATCGAAAATTTCACCGGCCAATTCGGTTCCGATGAGCACCTGCCCGTCGACCCGTGGCTGCTCGGCCTGCTGCTCGGCGATGGTTCGCTCGGCGGCACCTCACTCCGCTTCTCGACGGCCGATGCCGAAACCATCACCCGCGTCCGCGATACCGTCGGCCCTGATCTTACCGTCACCCACGCTGGCAAGTACGACTACCGCATCGTCCAAACCGCCGGCCCGTCACAGGTCGGCACGCAGGGCGCGGTCGCCAATCCAATGACCGTCGCGCTTCGGCAGATGGGCCTGTGGGACAAAACCGCGGAAACGAAGTTCATTCCCGGCTCGTACCTCGTGGCCACGCGCGAATCGCGCCTTCGCCTGCTTGCCGGGCTGTTGGATAGCGACGGCTGGGTCGAAAGATTCGGCGTCATCCGCTTCTCGTCCGCCAGCCTTCAGTTGGCCAAGGACGTCGTCGCCCTCGCCCGCTCGCTAGGCGGCAGCGGCAGCTTCTTCCCCAAGAAAACTACCTACACCCACCTCGGCGAAACCAAGCCCGGCCAGACTGCCTACGTCTGCAACCTGCAGTTCCCCGACGCCACCGCCGCCGTCCTGCTGCAGCACAAGGCCGATCGCCTCGCCGCCAAGCCGCGTCAACGGCAACGCCGGCTGAACATCACATCCATCGCGCCAACGCGCGTCACCGCCACGCAGTGCATCGCCGTCAGCCACCCCGCGCACCTTTACGTGACCGATGATTACGTCGTCACGCACAACACCGCCTTCGCGATGAACCTCATCGAAGCTATGGCCGGTGCCAATCAGGCGTGCGCGGTGTTCAGCCTGGAAATGTCTCGCCAGCAGTTGGCCCAGCGCATGATGTGCAGTCGCGCGCAGATCGATGCGCAGCGCGTCCGTAAGGGCCTGCTGACCGCCGGCGAGTATCAGCGGCTGGCGATGATGGTGAACGAGATGAACAAGATGCCGATCTGGGTCGACGACAGCCCCGGCCTCACGCCGCTGGAGCTGCG
>JAQGHK010000105.1 GCA_028288875.1 Phycisphaerales bacterium
TCACGTCTGTGTCGGTTTTGGCGGGCAGTTTCATATCGCTCGCTCATGTCTTGAAGGGAAAGGTTGGGCCCCCCTATGGCCACTGGAAAAGTGAAGTGGTTTAACGACCAAAAAGGCTTCGGTTTCATCTCCATGGATGAATCCGGAAAAGACGTATTCGTCCACCATTCTGTCATCGAAGGAGAAGGTTTTAAAACCCTCCGCGACGGCGAATCCGTGGATTACGAATACGAAGAAGGCCCCAAGGGTATCAAGGCCACCCGCGTGGCCCGCACCGCGGCAGCCGTCGCGGCCACCCAACGCCACTAAATCCTCATCAATCACCCGCGTCGATCGCCTTCACCGGCATCGACGCGGTTTGCTGCGCCACACTGCTTCGGGGCAACGGCGTAGCCGCGAGCTTGCTCGCGTCTGAGCAGGCCGCGCGAGCAAGCTCGCGGCTACGCTTGTAAGGAAGCGAGTCCACCTAGGCGCAGCAGTCAAGCAGGATTTGCTTGAACCGGCTTCGCGGCCGGCACCTTTTTCACCGGCTTTTTCGGGAGAATATCTCGAAATATGGCCGCCAGCGCCTCGGCCGCCTCGCCGCGGTTCGGCCCGGGCGGCGGGTCGATCACCACGAAGCCCTCAAACCCGATTCCCGCCAATCGCCGGGCGTAATCCGTCAGATCGTCTTGGGCCGTCCGCACCCGAATCAGCCCGATCCGAAGGTTAATCGTCGGCACCATCACCGCCGCCGACAGCCCCGCGGCCCGAACGGCGTCTAAATCCAACGACACCTTCACTCGCGGGTGATGCGCCGCCTCCATCAGGCCCCACAGTTGGTGCGGCGTCGAAAACGCCCCACCGCTCTCTACCAGCACCATCGTCTCCGGCGTTCGCTCCGCCTGCTCCTTAAGCTGCTTCCCAAAGGGTGCTGTCACCGCATCCGGACCGGCCGGCGCGTGAATCAGGTAGGCCAACTCCCCGGCGTCGCCCGGCACGCCGTGGACGCCAATGCGGGGCAGACCGTCGCGTGGCTCGGCGGATTCGATGCCAATGAAGCCGTCGGCGGCCCACTTGGCGTCGGCGGCTTCATCGGCGGCCAAGGCGTAAACGAATCGGAACATGTCTCGCATGGTACTGGCTTCAATGCCGCGGCGGGAGCCGTAGATGCTTTGAGCAATCTGCTCACTGCTCGCCAAAGCATCCACGCCTTGCACCGTGGCGTAGGCCGCCCAAATCTGAATCCGTGGCACGCCGACCCTGCCGCGTTTATGGCTGGCGTGAACTCAGCCGCTTCGCCATCGCTTCAAACTCCACGGCGTCCGCGGCGTCGCCCTCGCTGGCGGCCAGCTTCGCCATCACCTCAAACACGCGCGGCGATTCCGGATTAATCGCCCGGGCCTTTTCAATCAGGCCGTGAAGTTCGCCCCGCGCCGCCGGTGTGGCGGCAAAGTTCGGGTCGTCCAATCGCAGCCGCACCACTTCCGCCGCCGCCCGGGCCGAGCGGGGGTGATCGGCCAGCGTGTTTTCCCAGGCGGCCCGCTCGTCCCGCCACTCCTGCGTCATGTGCCAACTGAGCGTCATGCCGATGAGCAGCGCGACCGCCCCGCTCATCACCCACACCCGCTTCGTGCGATGATCGCCCGCCGACAGGAACATCAGGATCGCCCCCGCCAGCAGCAACAGGCCGATGCTCGGCAGGTAGAGCGTCCGTTCCGCCACCAACGTGCCGATCGGCACGATGCCGGCGACGGGCAGCAGGAAGACGATCAGCAAAATCAGTCCCGCCCGCCCACCGCGGCCGGTCGATCGCCACGCCCACAATCCGCCCCAAAATGCTAAGACCAATCCAATCACCTCGACCGATCCGCCGGCAATCAGGCGATCGCGCAGGTGGCCGTAATAAATCGTCTGGCCCCACGGCAGGACCATCAGCCGAAGGTCCGTTGCCACCGCGACGCAGACGGCGACAAACCGGGCTCCCAGCCCCGCCCCACCGACGGCATCAGGCGGCGTCCAGTTGGGGCCCAGGACGGCCACACGGGCCATTATGTAAGCCGCGAGCGTCAGCGCCAGCCCAACCCGCGCACGCCGATTCATTTGCCAGCCGAGCAGCCAGATCGCCACGGGCAACAGCACGGCCGACTCTTTGAAACCCAGGCTCAGCAGAAAAAGGACGGAAATCCCGATCGTTCTCCGCCACAAAAAGGCTTCGCCCGAGCGGCACACCAGCCAAACGACGGCCGCCAAGGCGAACAATGCCGCCCACAAATCGGCCTGGCCATAAATCGTGATCACCGCTTCAGCGTGGATCGGATGAACGGCAAACAGGCCGGCGACGAGGAAGGCAATCACCGACGCATGCTTCTGAAAGGCAGCCACGCCGTCGTCGGGTTCAACTTCTGCAACAGAAGTGCGAAATAGCGCTCGGGCGAGCATCAAAACGAACGCTGAATTGATCGCGTGCAATGCAAGGCTGATGCACCGGAACGCCCAAAGCCGATCGCCGAACAGCAGCTTCTGGGCCCCAAGCGTCACCAGCGTCAACGGCCGCCACAGGCCGCCGTCGTGAATCGCTCCCCAATAACTTTGAGCCAAGAGCGGCGGCAGATCGCCCCAGCCCTGCACGCCGCCCAGCCGTAAATACAGCAGCGGCAGATCATCTTCAATCGGTCCGTTGTGCAACGCCGGCAGATACGCGATTGCCGCGAGCACGAGAATCGTACAGAACTGCCATTGCCGCCGGAACCTCATACTCGCCGTCGCCGCAGGCAACTCGCCACGGCAACAACGCCAATCGCCGCAAAGGCAATCGGCTCAGGGACGGCGGTGTAACGCAGGTCGTTGACCTGATACGAACCGGTGCCGCCGACCGCGACGGTGAAGCTGCGAAACGGCGTGTCGGACTGGAATGCGATACTCGCAGAATTTGGGTAAACGCTGGCAGTATGCGTCGTGGAAAGCGTTCCCAGCTGCTGAGTGCCCGCAGCATCAGCGAACAGCGTGACCGAGGTCAATGGATTTAGGTACTCCGACAATGCCACTTGCGTAACGGGCGTCGAAAACGAGAACAACGTGCTCGGCGTGTCGTTTCCGAAGATCGACAACACCGTTCCTGCAGCCGGAGCCTGAGGCGGCTTGTAGCCGGTAAAGCGAGTCCCCGTAACTGTTAATGCGAGTTCGCTGAA
>JAQGHK010000117.1 GCA_028288875.1 Phycisphaerales bacterium
TTCCGACGCGAATGGACATAGTCATCCAAAGATAGCGAAAATCCGCGATACCGGCGAGTGGACGACTGACGCCAGCCGCTGCAAACTCGATGGTTCATCGTAGGACGCTCAATCGTCATCATCCGCGTTCGCCGGCGCCTGGCCGGGAATCGTCGGGCCGTGCGGCGTGGGCGGCATGGGCACGGCCGGCCCTTTCACGCTGGCCCAGATGATTTCCGTGAGCCGGTCGGCCGGCGCTTTGTCGGCCATGGCGAAGTTCATCTGATCGGATTCTTCGATCATCCGGCGCGTTTCCGGGCTGGGTGTTTCGGCGGCGTTGGCCTTGGGATTGCGCTCGGCGATGAGCTGCTGCGACGGCATGATCGCGGTGAACGCATCGGCATTGGCGGGAGCGCGATCGAAGAAACCCATCGGCTCGGCCGCCGCGTCGTAGCCATTCATCGGCGGCAGGCCCAGCAGCAGCTCCATCGTGCGAATGCAACTCACCGTGTTGTGAAACGTGTGGTCGACCGTGGAACGTTTGACCCAGGGGCTAATGACGTAGCAGGTGCTGCGGTGTGCATCGACATGGTCGGGGCCATTCTGCGCGTCGTCTTCGATGACGAAAATGGCCGTGTTTTTCCAGATCGGCGAATGGCTGATCGCTTCGACTAATTGCCCGACGGCGTAATCATTGTCGGCCACCTGTGATCGCGGCGAATGCTTTCCGCCGGTCATGCCCTGCGTGTGATCATTGCCGAGCCGAACGAACATCATGGCCGGCACGTCAGCGCCGGCCGGGTCCTTGGCCAGCATCTGATCGAATTCGGTTTTCCATTCGGTGAAGCGACTGGGGGCGTTGTGCTTGCCGTAGGTTTTCGTCGGCCGAAGCAGATTGGTGTCGCCCCTCTGTTCGAACAGCCGCTGCGGCGCGTCCGAGTCGGCAAAGTCGAGATCAAAGCGGCGGTAATCAATGTCGGTCTGCCCGTCCAAATCGTGCCCGCCGGGTCGCAGGCCGGCGGCGCTGGGATAATTTTCGGGCGTCAGTCGCGTGCCATCTTTGGCCTTAGCGGCGCCGCTCACAAAGAAGCCGAAGTTGCGGAAGCCGACGTTGTGCACGCGGCACAGATCCCACAGATGTCCGCCGGGCGCCTCGGCCACATCGGGCACGGGCTGGCCGCCGGTCTTTTTCAGGATCGGGTGTTCGCTCATCGCTTGGCCGTCCGCGCCGGTGGCGGGGAAGCCGCCGGTGGGGTAACCGTTGTTCGTGCCCTCATAATCGAACACACGCCCGCGCTCGCTGTACTGGTACGGCACGTTCTTGATCGCGTACTCATTGGCCATGGCCTGCGTGGACCAGACCCAGCCGTCGCCGCTCACTTCACCACAATCGTAGAAGTTATCGAGCAGCACAAAACGCTCGGCGATCGCGTGCAAGTTCGGCGTGACGTCGCGCCCGAAAATGCAGCGCGACGGATCGCCATTGCCTTGCGGCAAGTCGCCGAGCACCTGGTCGTACGTGCGGTTTTCTTTCACGATGTAGATGACGTGCTTCACGCCGACGTCGGCCAGAGGATTCTCCCGCTTGAGGAAGCGCGGCGTGAGGCGGGCGAGCTCCAGAACTTCCTTCGTGCCGTCGGCGATTTCTGATTTCGTCGGCAGGTTGCGCGTCAGCACGTCGCCTTCAACGAGATTATTCGGCGACACCTGTGTAACGGCCGGCCGTGTGGCGGCGGGTTGCGTGGTGAGCGCCGCGCGGGCGGCGGGGCGTGTGGCCGGCGTGTTGGCGGGGGGATTGGGGTAGCGCGTTGTTGTGCCCTTGGCGTCGACGATCAGCAGCTTCTTCCCGTCGCTGACGACGCAGCTTGGATACCAGCCGGCCGGGATATAGCCGCGAAGCTTGTGCTCGTTTTCCGCTTCATCCATTTCCAGCACGGCGACGGCGTTCAAGTCGGCGGCGGCGACGTACAGCGATTCGCCGTCCGGCGACAGGCTCATGCCCAGCGGTGTCACGCCGCTCACGTCGCGCGCCACTTCCGGGCGAAGCAGCACGGTGGCGGTGATTTTGTCCGTTGCTACGTCGATCTGTGAAACCGTGTCGCTGCCGGCATTGCTGACGAACAGCCGCTTCTGCTCGGGGTCAAGGATCAGGGCCGAAGGATGCGCGCCGGTGTCCAGCGTGGCGGTGATTTTCATCGCCGCGGGATCGCGGGCGTCGATCACGTACACGCATGCGTCGCGCTGGCTGGCGACGTAGACTTTGCCCGCCGTCGTCGCTGCGACGGCCAGCGGATAGTTGGTGAGGTTGAGATACGTTTCGAACGTGAGCCGGCCGACGGCCTTGCGAGTTGCGGTGTCGTAGCACGTCAGCGTGCCGGGATTATCCAGCGGGCCGGTCGTACCGTTCGGTTCGTTGCTGGTGACGAAGAGATGACCGCGGCCATCGAGCGCCACGCCGGCGGGGAAATCGCCTTTCTCGGCTTTGATCTGGCCCGACGGCGTGAGTGTGCCGTCGTTATTCAATTTCAGAATCGCAATCGATTGGTCACCGCCCTGCGCCGCGTAAACCATATTGTCCGGCCCGACGGCCAGTCCGAAATAGAGCCCGCGCGTGCGATATTTCTTCGTGCGTTCGTACGGCACGGCGCTGACGCGCCGCCCTGTTGCGATCTCAATCGAGGATAGCGATTGCCGGTAACCCATGTCGCTGATGAGGGCGAATCGCCGGTCCGGCGACAGAACGGCGTTCATCGGCAAGCTGCCGACCGCCTCGCGAACGGCCGGCAGTGTCGCGGGAATTGACCGGCCGTTGACCAAGCGTTTCGGAGCTGCTGCGTCACAACCAAGCAATCCGAAAGAAACCAACGCGATCGCGCCGCGGCTCAACCAATATGTCATGCCGGCATTATGCCGCGCTGCGCTAAGACACTACTAATGCCGCCTTCGGAATGCGGACTCTGGCTCCCTCGCCCGGTATGGCCGGGAGGTGCCGCCGGCACGCGGCTGGGGTGAGGGCTTCCGACGAAGAATTTCTAAACCAAACTAGGGCTGACGTTCGATGCCGCCCGGTCGAAGCCCTCACCCTGCCCTCTCCCGGCAATACCGGGAGAGGGAACACTCTGTGCCCGCGACGGACGTGGGCCGTTCTAGAACAACTGCATCTGTGTGCCGCGAAGCACCGGCCGTTTGAAGCCCGCGTTGGAGAGCGGGCCGATGTCGCGGTCCAGGCCATAACGCCGCGTGAAAACCTCAAACGTGTTTCGCAGCGCGTCCACTCTCGGTCCTTTGCCGCGGCGGCGGGCGGCGTAGCTGGCGTCGTAAAGTTTGCCGCCACGCGATTGGCGGATGAGCGATTCCACCTTCGCGGCGCGGTTCGGGTGGACGTTTCGCTGCAGCCAGTCGAGGAACAATTCCTTCAACTGGTAGGGCAATCGCAGCATGACCCAGAACACGCGCGTCGCGCCGGCATCGGCGATGGCTTTGAGGAGTTCCGGCACTTCGGTGTCGGTCAGACCGGGGATGACGGGGGCGATGTTCACCGAGACCGGAATGCCCGCCTTAGTGAGTTCGCGAATGATCCGCAGGCGGGCGGCGGGCGAGCTGGCGCGCGGTTCCAACTTCAGGGCCAGGTCGTGATCGAGCGTCACCAGCGTGACCGTCACCCGGCCGGCGTTGATCTTCGCGAGCTTCGCCCACAGATCAGTATCGCGCAAGACCATCGCGCTCTTGGTCATGGTGGTGACGGGCTGGCCGCAATCGGCCATGAGTTGCAGGCAATCGCGGGCGATGCGCATCTTGTGCTCGATCGGCTGATAGATATCCGTGATGGCCGACATGACGATCGGCTCGGCCATCCACTTCGGATGCGCGAGCTCTTCGCGCAACAGCTTGGCCGCATCGGGCTTCGCCATGAGTTTGGTTTCAAAATCCAAGCCGCTGCTGAAGCCGAGAAATTCATGAAACGGGCGAGCAAAACAGTAAATGCACCCATGTTCACAGCCCCGGTAAGGATTGAGGGTCCAATCAAACGGAACGTCGGCGGACTGGGCGACGCGATTGATGATCGTCTGCGTACGATCGACAAACACTTGGCGAAGGACGACGTTGCGCTTCGGCACACCGGAACCACTGTTCGAGGAAGCAGCGGCGGGATCGCCTTCACGTTCGACCATCTCGCGATCGATCTCATCGCCGACCACGTGCAGGCGGGCGGATTCGAAGCGATTGCCCGGATTCAGCCCCGCGCCGCGACGATGCGCCGGACCGGCCGGCAGGGCATCGCGATAGGTGTAATCGGCATCCGGCATTATCCTAACATTGTACGAACTTGCGAAGTTGTGTCTATTTAAAAGCTGTCGAATTTAACTGACTCGGTGAGGCGGAAACATCGGAAGCATGGGGAACTTGGTAAAGTCTCCATTACCTATAGGGATACTCTTTACAACTCTGTAGGCCTGTTTCCTCTGGTATGTTGGCTGGTGAGAAGAAATGCGAATCTCAGGGCTAAAACGCTCGGCCGTTGTTGCCACGGGAATCATCCTTGCTGGCATCCACGCCATGAGCATCGGTGATACCGCAGTCCCCGTGAATCTTGCGTTGCACCGCCCGTCGTCCTCGTCTTCGAACGAAAACGACGATCATTCCACGGCCAAAGCGAACGACGGAAATCCGGAGTCCAGTTGGCACGCAGACGACGAGCCTGAAGGTGTGCCGGACTGGTGGCAGGTTGATCTTGGGAAGCCGTCCGACGTGGCCACCTGCGAGATCACGTGGCCGTACGACGGCATGAACTACCGCTACCGCGTGGAGGGCTCAGCAGACCAAAAAAAATGGTCGGTCCTGAGCGATCAAACCCAAACCAAATCCCGCGCGGCCGTGCAGCGCCTGGACCTACCCAACGCGCGTGGCATTCGTTTCGTCCGCATCACGATCACAGGCTTTGATAGCGGCTGCCTCGCCGGCATTAGCGAAGTGAAGGTGTTCAGCTCGGCCCAGGCGCATCCGTAAGCATTGAAAAGGAATCCGTTATGAGAAAATTACTCGCGTCGTTTTCGATCGCGCTCGCCATCGTTGGCGTCTCCCACGCCCGTGCCGAAGCGCCGCCACGGCCGAACATCATCTTCATCCTGGCCGATGACCTTGGTTTGGACGGCGTCAGCGCTTACGGCGCGGACAAGCACCAGACGCCGAACATTGATGCGCTGGCGGCGTCGGGCATTCGATTTCAAACGGCCTATGCCGCTCCGCTGTGCGGGCCATCGCGTTGCTTGCTGATGACCGGCCGCTATGCGTTCCGGACGGGCGGCATCACCAACGGTTCCTGGCGGCCCGACGGGCCCGGCGCTAAATCCGCCGACGAAGTGCCGATCGCCAAGGTCCTGAAGCAGGCCGGTTACGCCACCGGGCAGGCCGGCAAATGGCGGCAGGTCGGTGAGTTGCCCGGCGATTGGGGTTTTGATGAATACATCACCGACAACACGGCCGGCGGCTGGTACTGGCAGACCAAGTTCACGAAGAACGGCAGCGTGGTCGACCTGCCCGACGGCACCTACGGGCCCGACGTTGTCGAAAAATTCACATTCAATTTCCTCGAGC
This sequence comes from Phycisphaerales bacterium, assembly GCA_028288875.1. Lineage (GTDB taxonomy): Bacteria > Planctomycetota > Phycisphaerae > Tepidisphaerales > Tepidisphaeraceae > RYN-431. Next base: position 5,575 of record JAQGHK010000117.1, read on the forward strand.
GGCACAAGGACAAGCCGTTCTTCTTCTACTACGCCACCCACCTGGTGCACGGCCCGATCCTGCGTACGCCCGACACCGCCGCCGGCACGTCCGACAGCAACAAGCTTTACGACGACAACATTCGTTACATGGACAAGCAGGTCGGCAATCTTCTGGCCGAGCTGGATAAGCTCGGCCTTCGTAAGAACACGCTGGTCGTCTTCGCCGGCGACAACGGCACGGCCGTCGGTCGACCAAGCACCGTGGGCGGGCGGGCGATCAATGGAGCCAAGG
>JAQGHK010000140.1 GCA_028288875.1 Phycisphaerales bacterium
ATCAGGTGGATATTGGTCGGGAACAGGCCCCAGAAATCATACGACTCGCCGCGGGCGAACAGGCCGACGGGGATGGGCTTGTCCGTCTCTTCGATATAGGTGCGGCGGAGCGTGATCGGGTCAAGCCGTTGCGTCAGCGGCCGCACATGCACGCCGTTGGTCCAGCTCCATCGCAGAAGCTGTGGCGGGCAGAACGCGTGGTCGAGATTGTTGCGATTCGGCACGCTCGGCGCCACCACCTCGGCGAAGATCGCCATCAGGTAGAGCACTACGAGGATGTACATTGACCAGACGGCCAAGTGGTGCTTGGCGAAGTTCAGGCTGATCAACTGCCACTGACTCAGCGTGGCGGCATCGACTTTCTTCGGCAGGACGGCGGGGAGGGCGACGCTCATCGATTTGCCTCCATGATCCGCGTCTGCGTAGGGGCGACATACATGTCGCCCGCGGCGTGCGATTGACGTTTACGGGCGACATATATGTCGCCCCTACAAAGGAGGATCATCGGCTGCCTCCTTCGAAACGAATCCGTGGATCCAGCCAGAGCAGCAGCAGGTCGCTCACCAGCGTGCCGACGACGGCCAGCAGGCTCAGCACCATCAGCATCGACCCGGCCAAGTAAGTGTCGAGCGTCATGACCGCCTGCAACTGCAGCGGGCCGATCATGGGGAGCGACAGCACCAGCGCGACGATCGCACCGCCGCTAATGAGTTGCGGGAACAGATGGCCGATGCCGCTGACGAACGGGTTGAGCGCCAGGCGAACCGGGTACTTGATCAGCAGCTTCATCGGCCGAACGCCCTTGGCCATGGCGGTGGTGACGTAGGGCTTTTTGAGTTCATCCAATAGGTTGGCCCGCATCACGCGGATCATGCCGGCCGTGCCGCCGACGCCGAGGACGACGACGGGAATCCAGATGTGCTTTAGCAGGTCCATCACCTTGCCGTAGCTCCATTCCGGCTGCGTCGCGAACTCCGGCGAGAACAGGCCTGACAAGCCGGTCAGCGCGATCAGCACCAAGGCCAGCAGGAACGACGGCACACACATGCCGATAAAGCCGACCAGTGTCAGCACGTAATCGGTCATCGAGTACTGCCGCACGGCCGAATAGATGCCGATTGGCAACGCGATGGCCCAAGTCATCAGGATCGTGATCAGCGACACGACGACGGTGAGGGTGATGCGATCGCCGACCATGTTATTGATCGGCTGCTGGTCCTGCATCGATCGGCCGAGGTTGCCTTGCAGCAGGCCTTCATCGGAAGGATTGAAGCTGGTGAACCACTTCAGGCCGGTCCATCGCATGTAGAGCTTCCACTTCGGTTCATCGAAGTGGAACAGCTCGCGCAGGTCCTTGATCTGCTGCTCGGCCGAGGAGTCATTGCTTTCCTGCAGCGTGATGAGCTTGGTCGTGAGGAAGTCGCCCGGTGGTAACTGGATGAGGACGAAGACGAAGACCGAGATCAGCGCCAGCGTCGGCACCATGATCGCCAGACGCCGGCCGATCATTGGATGCCGAATGGCCAGCATTGCGAGGATCAGGACGACCGCGATCCAGATGAGTCCGGTTACCAAGACGCTGGCCTTCGACCCACTGTTCGCCTGCTTGCCGGGGCGGAGCGTCGGCGTCATCAGCGAATTCTTCAGGTCCTCGGCCGCGCCTTTTGAGATAGTGGGATTGTCGAAGTAATACGTTTCGATCCCTGCATTGCTCGGCGTGGCGAAGATGTTGCCCCAGAGGGCCACCTTGGGCACGTTTTTCACGTGCTTGCTTACGACGATCGGCTGCGGCGTCGGCGTGGCGATGCTGATGCTCCAGATGTTCTCGGCCGCGATATCGAGCATCTTCTGGACCAAATCGTACTGCTTGGCCGGGTCGGTTTCGCGAAGGGCGGCTTCGTAGGCTTCGATCGACTGATACATCGGCGACGACTTGGGCACCGGGATGCAGTTCGGCTTGTTCGCGTCCGGATTGCCGTAGAAGCCGCCACGGCTATACCAGCGTGACCAACCGACGCAGTAGAACGATTCGGTGTTCAGCGGGATGAAGTATCGCGGGCAGATCAGCGGCATGTAGTCGCTTTCGCCCGTCCAGATATTGAAGTCAAAATCGCCGCTGTCTTTTTCGCTGTAGAACAGGGCGCGGGCTCGCGTCCGCATGATCGTTCGCACGCCGACGGCCTGCCAGTCATCGACGACGAACTGCGACGGGCCTTGGCCGGTGTAGTCGGTCGAGTCGAGGAAGAAGGTCATCCGCGAGCCGTCGGGGAAGGTGCGGCAGCCGTCGCTGTCGCGTTCCTTCAGGCCGAGGGCATCGAGCATTTCATTCGCCCGCTTCGGGTCGTACTGCACGTACGCGTTGGCGAGCTTTGGGCTGCCGTACGGCGAAAGAGTACCCGGTTCGACCTGCGACGGCGTCCCGATGCCGACCTGATCAGCCCGGATGATGTCCTTGCGATTGATCGCCAATGACAAGGCTTGGCGGAAATGCTTGTCGGCAAGCAGATCGGCTTTGAACTTCGTAGCGGGATCTTTCGGATCAACCCGGCGGTTAAGGTTGGGGTTGATGACGAAGTTCGACCGCGTGGCCGGATAGTAAAGCAGGATATTCGTGCCAGCCTGCTGGCTGCGGCTCATGAGTTCGGTGTAATCGCTGAAGCGAATGAACCGACCTTGCATGGAGACGCCGCCGTTGGCCGCACTGACGGCCAATAACTTGTTGTCCTGCACGTCGAACTGCATGCGGTCCATGTACGGCAGCTGATTGCCAGCGGTGTCGACCACGAAGTAGTACGGATTGCGGACGAAAACCTGGGGCGGATCGCCCTTGAACGTGCGGTAGACCCATGGCCACATGCGCGGGCACTCAGGGTTCTGCCAGTTCTTCATGTAGCTGTACAATGCCCGGGCGCTGGGCATCTTGTAGGTCTTCATGCCCTGTTCGATCAGGGTTTTGTTGCCGAGCGTGGGGTGATACTGCTTGAGGTAATGCGACGGGATCTCGGCCAGCACGTTGACGCTGGCGATGGTCTCCAGGAACAGCGGATAGGGCTTGGGGAAAATGAATTTGACGTGGTAGTCGTCGACCTTTTCCACCCGGCCGGGCTTGCCGGCGACCAGCATCCATTGCGGCGGGGCGGAATTGAGCGATTTGTCGTTCGCCTCGTCCCACCAGTACATGATGTCGTCGGCGGTATACGGGGCGCCGTCTGACCACCGCAGCCCCGGACGAAGGGAAACGGTCCAGGTCAGGTAATCCGGCGAGGGATCGACCGACTTGGCGATGTGCGGCTCGATCGGATAGCCCATGGGCGACCACCGCACCAGGAACGGCCCGCTGAAGCGGTACGACATCTGGCTGAGATCGGCCGGGTCATTGGTGAGGCGCAGCCAAGTGCCGCCGTACTGGCCAACGCCATCGCCCCCGGTCATGACGGGCGGTTCGGCAGGCAGCCGCTCGGCCACGGGCGGGAGCTTGCCGGCCTTGACCAGATCTGCCAGTAACGGTGACTCGCCAACGGGCGTTATTTTTTGGTGGACATAGAGGGAAGGCGTGTGCTTCGGATCGAATGTGACATCGCGCGAGGCAATCGCCGCCGCCGTCTGTTCCGCGGAATAGGGAAGAGGGCGGTCCGACACGTCGGGCCGGAACAGCCGTCCGCACAGCCATAGCGTAACGAATACCCCGACGACGACTGCCGCCGCTCGGCCCAGCTTTCGAAGCGCTTGAATAACACCCTCCCGAGCCGACTGTCCGCCGCACCGGTGAGGACCACCGCCGCGTAGGCCGGAAACATACCACGACGAACGGCCAAACGCTCGGGATGGTGCGCGTAGAGAATGGGGATTCGTTTATATGCCGAGCCTCAGCGACGGGCAGAAATCTGAAGAGTTCGCCGAAAAATCAAATAGAGGCCTAACCAAGGTGGGCTGTTCAGAGTCTGGTCGCACGCAGTACCGGTGTTCGTTCTGTCTGCGAACGCCGGTTGGGGATTTGCCACGGTGGGCCGATGTCGATGCCCGCGAAAAACTGCTCGGCCTGCCAAAAGAATCAGGGCCGCGACGAATTTCGTCGCGGCCCTGATTTGTTTCAGACTTAGATTGTGTCGCCGAACCCTCAGGCGACCACAGTCTTAGGCCGTCTTGCGGCGACGGGCGAGGAGGCTGACGCCACCCAGACCGAGGACAGCGAGGCTAGCCGGTTCCGGAACAGCTGGGTTCTGGTAAACGGCTGCGGCAGCGAACGTGGTCCGGTCTTTGGCAAGATTGAACACGTTGCCGGCCGTGGTAGCGTTACCCGCGCCGATCGTAGGGATGTCGGTTGGGCCGTACGAACCAACGGCCAGAAGCACCGGAAAAGCGTAGGCGGCATTGCTGCCGTCCAGCAGAACCGTCGAGCCGGTCGGGCCACCGGCGGTGGTGATCGAACCGGCCTGTTGACCGATGTTGTAAGTCAGTGGGGGATTCGACGCCGCAGTCGTATCTTGGCTGCCCGTCTGCTGCACGATGCCGTCACCGGCAACGTTCAGCGTGAAACCCGTGTTTTTCAGGGTGGCGAAGGAGCTGCCGTTCCAGTACGCGGCGCTTGGAGCCTTGTTCTTAAGGTTCGCCAAGTCCGCAGCGCTCAGGCCGTTAACCGCATAGGTAAAGGCGGCGATGCCGGCATTGTCGCCCGCGCTGGCCGTTGCATAGATCGCGAACGAAAGCGGGGTCACCGCGCCCGTGCCGTTATCATTCAGCTTCAACTGGTAAGTGATCGTCGCCGCTTCGGCCGCCGAGGCCAATGCTGCTACGCCGATAATCGAGGCTAGGATCGCTTTCATCTTCATCTGTCTTCTCCTCCAAAGGATTTGCCGTAGCAGTTATAACCGATAACAAGGGTTTGGCCACAAAAATAAATTACGAACCAGCGTAACAAAACTATCACTATTGCGCAAGCAAGCCCTCAAAACTCGATAAAATGATACCCGCGGCCGCTCTTCGCGGCCTAAATAGGGTAAATTACCTACGTTACAAATCTGCTAATGCAGGACGTCGCTTCATTCCCGGACGTTGCCAACCTGCTGTTTCCATTGGATATAGGCGGCCGGTGAAATTTCACTTGGCTTGATCTCACTCCGCCCGCCCCAGAAGACATTGGTATAGCTGACCGGAATACCCGCTTCGATTAAGTGTTTGTCGATGGCGGCTTTATGTTCCAGGACCAGTGTCTTGTCCGTGCCGTGGGCGACGCCCATGACGTTGACGCCGCCGAACTCCGCCCCGCCCTCGCGCCAATAGGCGTGCGTCATAATATGGTGTCGGCCGACCTCACGGCCGGCTTCCATCTCTCGGCCTTCAGGCACTTTCCAGTGGAACAGGGCGTTGAACTTGGTCACACGCTCGCCGGCGGTGTTCGGTTTGACGTGCTCCAGAAACGTGCTGAACCGGCCGACCACGCCGCGGGCGGCCAGGCTGCGGGCGGTGTCGTAGAAGTCCTTTAGGGACAGCCCGGCCTCGACGGCGCGGGGGGCCCAGAGGTCCCGAACCAGCTCGGCCTCGGTAAATTCCCGCTTCAACGCCGTCAGCACGCGCCAGTCCGCTTCGCTCATCGGCACCAAGGTGGTGTCGTGCACTTCGGCCGGCACGTCCGCCCGGCTGCCCGGCTCCATCCCACGCCGGCGGACATGGCCGACGCCCAGGGCGAATAGCTTCTTCGCCGGCATAGCCTTGTAGGCCGTCGCGCCCGTCTTCGCCATCAATTGCTGACAGTGCTCGTCGAGCGAAAAGCCGACCGGCACCTTCAAGGTCGTCCAGAGGCGATATTTCGATCCGGTGATGGCCGTATCCGTGCTCCGGATGACGACGTGG
>JAQGHK010000150.1 GCA_028288875.1 Phycisphaerales bacterium
GACACCACGGCAGACGGCCGCCACCTCGCATTTCGCTACCGGCGACGAACCGGGTACCTGTTCTGGCCGCTTTGCTTTTATGCGCAAGGCGTCGGTAAGAATGAGTTCCTAATCCTCGACGTGAACGAGGCCGGCATCATCACCGACTATCACACCACCAGCGACCCCGCCCGCTACGGATTTACGACGGCATTGATCGGACGAGACGAAGTGGCCATCATTCGCCCTCCCACGACTCGGCCGGCGTGGGCCCGATGAGCGAAAGCCCGCCGCCAATACCTTCTAAATCGCCGCCGGGCCCGTCGGACGCGTCGTTCGGGAAATTTATGCTCGGCCTTGTGTTCGGCGGCGGGGCGGCGTGGGTGTCGGCCATCGGCGGGGTGGTGTTTCTCTTCGGCATGTACGGCGAAGACGCACAACAGCCGGCGATGGCGTACATCGTGCCGTTCATCGGGCCGATCGTCATTATCGCAATCGGCCTGCTCCTGACGCGCCGACCGCGTTTCAAACCGTTCGGCCTTGGCCTTGTCGCATCGGTTCCGCTGACGGCGCTGGTTATGTTCATCATTTGTGGTCACTAGAAAACGGCGTGGGCGATGGGGCGGTTTCAGGTTACGCTGGTTCGCGCATGGCCGATGATCCATTGACACCGCTGCCCTATCAGGGGCCGCCTGACGTACTGCCGCCAATCTCGAATCCTTTTGGGAAGTTTTTTGCGGGCGTCGTTTTCGGAATTGTCGCGGTGGTGGTCGGTGTTGCCGTGACGGTAGCGGCTGACAGTGCCGTGCCCAGTGTTGGTGCCGCTGCTTTCGAATTCATCACAGGAATCGTGCTGGTCATTCGATCGCGCGATCACCGCCCGTTCGGCATCGGTTTAATTGCGGCACTCCCCATCGGCCTGCTGCTGTTCTTTGTCGGCTGCGCCTTCATCCTCGCTCTAAATAAATAACCATGGCCGATCGCCCCTATATCTTCCACGATCTCACCATCGCCCTCTGCTCCACCTGCATGAAACGCATTGAGGCGAAGGTGATCGAGCAGGACGGCCGCGTCTATCTCACCAAGCGCTGCCCGACGCACGGTTATCAGAAGGTGCTCATCAGCACCGACGCCGACTACTGGCGGCTCAGCCGCCAGACGCTCAAGCCCGGGCAGATGCCGCTGAAGTTCAACACACCGATCCAGTACGGCTGCCCCTACGATTGCGGCCTGTGCCCGGATCACGAGCAGCACAGTTGCCTCACGCTGCTGGAAATCACCGACGCCTGCAATCTCAACTGCCCCGTCTGCTACAGCGAAAGCGGCACGCACCGGGCCGGGCAGCACCGCAGTATGGAGCAGATTAAGTTCATGCTCGACCGCATCGTCGAAAATGAAGGCGAGCCCGATGTCGTCCAGATCAGCGGCGGCGAGCCGACCATCCACCCGCAATTCTGGGACATCCTCGATGAGGCCAAGGCCCGGCCGATCAAGCACCTGATGCTCAACACCAACGGCTTGAAAATCGCCGCCGAGCCCGACTTCGCCAAACGCCTGGCGGCCTATCAACCGGGGTTTGAGGTGTATCTGCAATTCGATTCACTCAACCCTGCCGCGCTCAAAGACCTGCGCGGCGAAGACCTTTTGGCCACGCGGCTCAAGGCCCTCGAACAACTCAACAAATACAACATCAGCACAACGCTGGTGGTGGTCCTGAAGAAGGGCCTGAACGACAACGAGATCGGCCAGATCATCGATTTCGCGCTTCAGCAGCCGTGCGTGCGCGGCGTGACGTTCCAGCCGGTACAGCAGGCCGGCCGATTGGAGCATTTCGATCCGGCCACCGACCGCCTGACGCTCGGCGAAGTCCGCCAGCAGATCCTCACGCAGTCGCCCATCTTCGGCCCCAACGACATCATCCCCGTCCCGTGCCACCCCGATTGCCTCGCGATGGCCTACGCGTTGAAGATCGACGGCAAAACCATCCCCCTCAGCGGCCTGATCGACCCGAAGGTGCTCCTCCACGGCGAAGGCAACACCATCGTCTATGAGCGCAGCGCCGAAATGCGCGGCGAACTGTTCAAACTCTTCAGCACGGCCGTCAGCCCCGAAAGCAGCGAAAAAAACCTCGCCCAACTCCTCTGCTGCCTCCCCCAAATCTGCGTGCCCGGCGGCATGAGCTACAACAACATCTTCCGCGTCCTGATCATGAAGTTCATGGACGCCTACGACCTGGACGTCCGCAGCGTAAAGAAAACCTGTGTCCACATCGCGCACCCCGACGGGCGGATCATTCCGTTCGATCCGTACAATTTGTTTTATCGAGATGACAAAGCGCAGATGCTGCAACAACTGCGAGGCGACGGCCGATCGCTGCCCGTGCTGGGCGGTGCCGGCTTATGACCGAGCCGAGCGACCCACGGCCGCGGAAGGGTGATCCGGTGCAGGCGATGTGGCTCGGCAAGGACCCGACTATGGGCGCCGAACCGGGGCCACAGTCCGCGCGAACGCTGGACTATGCGTCATCAATCAATACAGCGTCCGACAAGCGAAGTGAACGTGCATCCGTTGCGATTCAGATCTTCATGGGCCTTTTCACGCTGCCCCTGATTGCATTGTTTGGATATATCGTCGCGCAGGTGTGGGCATTCTTATACACACTCCGATATCAGCCAGTCAGAAACTATAATCCCATCGACCCGAGCATGTTTCAGACCGCGTTCGTAATCGGATGCCTGCTGGGCTTTGTGTTAGCCGTCGCATTGGCGGTCAAGAATCGGTGGAAGGCCTATGTACCGGCTATGCTGCTGGGAGCAGGACTTCTAGTGAGCTGCCCAATTATCCTCGTCGGGGTTATTTGCGGTGGCTGGATTCGATAAGACACAAAATGGGGCAGCC
>JAQGHK010000175.1 GCA_028288875.1 Phycisphaerales bacterium
GAGTCAATAGGGAGCAATCAGATGCGAAAGATGAAATCGGCCGCGCTCGCGGTGCTTTTGGCCTCATGCGGGTTCGCTAGCGCGGACGTGCTGGAGAAACTGCCCGCCGACGCGCTCGTCGCCGGCAAGGTCGCGAACCTCACCGCCACCAGCACCAAGCTCGCGAAGCTGGCCAAGGACCTGGGCATCGATGCCTTCGTTCAACCGCTGCAGAACCCGCTGGCCGCGCTCAAAACCGAGGCCCACTTTGAGAAGGGTCTGAACGAGAGCGGCGACTTCGGCATCGCCCTGATGACGCCGAAGGATGACAGCCCCGGCGCCTGGGATGCCGCGGTGGTCATGGTCGTCCCCGTCAGCAACTATGCGGAGTTCCTCACGAACTTCACCGAGCCCAAGACCGAAGGCGGCATCAGCCAGGTCTCGATGGCCAACGATCCCAAGCCTCTATTCGTCGCCGACTGGGACGGCTATGCCGCCATCAGCCCGAACAAGGACAACGTCGCCAAGCCCGCTAAGATGATGACGCCCACCGCCGCCACCGCGAAGGAAGCGGCCCGGCAGGATTTCATCATCGTCACCAACTTTAAAGAGCTCGGCCCGAAGCTGATGCCGAAGCTGGATAAGGCCTTGGCCGACATCGCGACTGAAGCCGCCGCACACCCCGATCGGATCGATCCGAAGTACAAGCCGCTGGCCACCGCCGCCGTGCTGCAGGCGTTCGCCGCCGCCAAGACGTTCCTCAATAGCACCGATGCCACGACGATCGGCCTGAACATCACCGACGCCGGGATGAACACGACCGTGCTCTCCGATTTCCGCGCCGACAGCTACCTCGGCCAGATGGCGATGTCTGCCAAAGGCACGGACAAGCCGCTCACCGTCGGCCTGCCCGCGATGAAGTACCTGGTGTACGGCGGTTCCATGATGGACCCGGCCGCCAGCGCCAAGCTGTTCAATGACCTCGCCGCCCCGATCATCGCCGAACTGGAAAAGATTGAAGGCCTCGGCGACGTGAAGAAGCTGGTTGCCGAAACCACTGCCGTCATCGGCAAGAGCACCGGCACGACCTTCGGCATGCCCGTCCTGACCAAGCCCGGCCAGGAAGGCATCCTCCAGCAGATCACCGTTTATCACGGCAGCGGCAAGGAAATGAAGACGCTCGCCACCGATGGCGGCGCCGTCGCTAAACAGTTCATCGCCGACTACAAGATGCCCGAAGGCCAGCCGAAGATGACCTTCGAGCAGCTCGTCAATGACAAGTCGATCGAAGGCGTCAGCTTCGACACCATCAAATTCGACGCCCCCGTCAACCCCGACGCCCCGCAGGCGGCCATGCAGCAGCAGATGAAGGCCGTCATGTACGGCCCGAACGGCATGACCTACAGCTACGCCGCCATCGGCGAAGACTTTGTCATGGTCAACGGCGCCAGCGATGAAACCATCGGCGCGTTCCTCAAGTCCCTCAAGGCCAACGAAGACAACCTGTCGAAGCTCGATCAGGTGAAGGTCGTCGCCGCCGAGTTGCCGAAGACGCGCGTGGTCGAATACTACGTCGCCCTCGACGAACTCGTGAACGTCGGCGTCGGCACGGCCGCCCAGTTCGGCCTGCCGATCCAAGTCCAACTGCCCCCAGACCTGCCGCCGCTGGGCGTGACGTTCGGTGCCGAACAGAACACGATGCGGATGGACTTCCACCTCCCGACGACGACGGTCCAAAGCCTGATCGCCGCCGGCATGCAGACCTTCATGGCCATGCGTGGCGGTGGCGGGAATCTGTAAGCCGCGACGCGTTGAATACGCGTTTGCATTCTGAAAACCAAGACGCCCCGCGGCCCACGCCGCGGGGCGTTCTCTTTTTTGACGCCTTTTCCGGAATCGCCGGGAGAGGTTGAGTGAGCGCTTCAATTCGATTCGCGAGGACGTTCGCCGGTCGCAGACCCCCTCCCTAGCCCTCCCCCGGATTATCGGGAGAGGGGACAAGAGGCCGCCCGCGGACTCACAGCTGTCGCGCAGTCGACGCCACCGCCCATGCGCCGCCAAGCGTGGCTTCCTCGACTGATTCAAACGTCCACTTCCCCGGCCAGTCGCGGCGGAGGACTTTCGCTAGCGCCGCGTCGGCGCCGCCGGTGGTGAAGGCGTGGTGATCGAACGTGATGCCGGCGCGGCGGTAGCGGTCGAAGCGATCCGAACTTTGCTTGGCCAGTGATTCCAGCATGGCGGAGAGAATGTCGTAGCGATCGACGCCGGGGGTGAGCTCCGTGAGCGCGCCGCGGATCGGTTCGACTTCGGTGCGCGTGCCCGCCAGCCGTGCATCAAAGCGAACGGCGGACTGCCGAGGTCTGCGGATCAGCCTGGCGATCTCGGCGTGGAACGCTTCGGCCTTGAGATCGGCGAAGAACGTCCGATGAGCCCAGTCGAGCGCCGTGCCAGCCGCGGCGACGGTGCCAACACTGAGCCAACGCCGGCCGATGCCGACGGCGCGGGTTAGCAATCCTTCCGCCGGCTTGGCGCGGGCCGTGACAACGGCGAGGACGTCCGTCGATCCGATCACGTTCAGCACCTGCCCCGGCACAGCCCCCGCCATCAGCAGACCACCGCTGCCGTCGATGAAGCCGGCCAGCATCGGCGTGCCGGCCGTGAGGCCGAAACGGCGAGCACCGCGCGTCGTCACCCGGCCCGCGATTTCGTTCGAGTCCATCACCCGCGGCAGCCACCCCGCCTTCACGCGGGCGGCGGCGATGAGCGTGTCGTCCCAGCCGCCGACGTTGGTCGTCCGGTACAGGCCGGTGAAGCTGGCGTTGCTGGGGTCGATGACGCGGGCATCCGTCGCGAGGCGGATCAGCCACGTGTTGAGATGGCCGATGAGGTCGGCCGTCTTCATCACCGGCTTGGCGTGCTGGACGAACCAACGGGCGGTGGTGGAACTGATGCCGCCCGGCGTCGGCCGATTGCCGGTGAGGTGCATGTGCCGAGCACGGCAGATGGCGGCTTCGATGGCTTCGGCCTCGGCTTGGCTGCGGCGGTCCTGATGCGTGACGACGGGTGTGAGCGGCCGGCCATCGATGTCCATTGCCAGCCAGCTGGGGGCCATGCCGGTGGGGACGATGCAATCCACGTGCTTGGCCGCCGGGCCGAGGTCGGCGATGGCTTTTTTGAGCGCGGTGAGGATGGCCGTCGGCGAGACTTCAACTTTGGAGCCATCAAACGTGGTTTCGAACGGCCGCCGTGCGATGTCGGCGGGCCGCGGCCCCGTCAGGACCGCGGCTTTCACAGAGGAAGAACCGATGTCGATCGCGAGGACACGCATGGCGCCTTGTCCCCTCTCCCGGTATTGCCGGGAGAGGGCTAG
>JAQGHK010000186.1 GCA_028288875.1 Phycisphaerales bacterium
CGCAGCGTGGAATAACTGATATTGTGATCTGCGGCCAATTGGTGGAAGTCCAGCGGTTCACCCGGACGCTTACGACATAGGGCCAGTACCGCTTCAATGGGATCGACCTTTTTTGAGGCCCCAAGCACCAACGGGTCTGAAAACAAATCAACGAGCAACATGAGGCCTCGAAGACACGCGCGGTCGCCATCGCCCGGCCTGCGGCGTCGCCAAGTTCGAATGACTTCTTCAAATCCGCGAACCGCGAGGCGCACGTCATACACCTGACGCGGGCGGCCGTCTCGCGGGATTAGTCCGCTTTCAATTAAGCCGCGAACGCCCCGCCCGGCAAAACCGATGTAATATTCTTCCCACCATGCCAGCGGCCCGTAATCAAAAATCGGCCCGGGGTATACGCCGAATAGGGCACCAGGGGTAATCGCTGCTGCCGCGCGACCACCGGCCGAGTAATATCCCTGCCCACCCACGATCAGGCCCACCGCGATATGGTCAAAACGTGCGCGGACTCGTGTCTTCTTTCCGCGACAATGGCCGGCACAAGCGAGATGCAGATCGCGAAACCGCGCCTCTGGCAATCTTGGCCAAGCAGTAAAGATCGGGACTCGCGGTTTTGTCATTTCAGCCATCCTTTTATCAGCAGGGCCATTTCAATGCCAAAAACAGGGTTTACTTTCGCTGTCATCATTCTGTCGATTGTCATCTCGACGATAGATTGGCCTCATGTGGAAGGGATCGAGCCATGTTGAATCAAGACTTCTCGCATTCGAATGCGGTGACGGCACAGGAAATTGAGCATTTTGCACGGGATGGTTTTCTGAGCCTTCCGAGGCTACTCGACGACGCCACGCTCCAGACGCTGCGCGATTATTACGACAAGATTGTCAATAAAACGATCGTTCTACCTGGCGATCGCCAGCTAGGCGGCGTGACCCGGCAAATCATGCAGCCTAGCGCTCATATCGAATACTTCCGCAGCAATCCTGCAATTGACCGCGCGAAATCCATCGCGCGTGAGTTGCTCGGCACACAGACGGTTGAAGTCAACTTCGACATGCTTATCTACAAGCCGCCGATGCATCCCAAGCCGACGCCGTGGCATCAGGATTTCGCCTACAACGCCATGCCCTTCGTGCCGGCGGGCGCCAACATGGACAGCGGTGGCCTTCAGTTCTGGGTAGCTTTGGACAACGTCGATGTCGAAAATGGCTGCATGCATTTTCTACCGGGCTACCATCAGCAACGATTGAAGCCACACTATGTGTATGCGGGTGAAGCCACCGACGCTGGACGACTTCTCGCGACTCAAGCGTTCGGTGACGCCGACCTGCCGAATGCCGGCGTTTCCTGCCCACTTTCCGCCGGCGGCGCTACGGTGCATACCTATGGCACGCCACACTACACACCTCCTAACATCAGCACGAATCGCGGTCGGCGCGCATACATTTTCAACATTCGCCGATGCAACTGAGCTTGAGTGCCAAGTCCGTTTTGGGCGGGTGGCAAGGTTTGTACTCAAATCTTGTGGAGCGACCATGGCCGATCGAAGACAAGGTTGGGGGACAGGGCCACAAAGGCATATTCCTGGTCGGTCAAGGTTCGGGAAAGGCTTCCTTGCCATACCCTTTTTTTACTTACCCTGGGGAAAAGTGCACCGCCAGCTGGTGCACCTCTCCCCCCACACATTGCAGATCAGAGTGTTCATCGTCTTCTGGTCGTGCTTGGACATCTTCTCGATTGTTACAAACTCGCTGTACGGAGCCCTCGTGAACGACGTAATTCCACAGGCAGCCATGGGGCCCTTTTCGGACCGTTTCGCTGCGTTGGGCTTGCGGCAGGTATCTTGTTCAATTACCGGCTGCTCGGGAAGGCCGACGCGCACGGGGAATGATGCTGGGAACGTTCGGTCTGCTCTTCGGAGGCTGTTTCGTCGTCATGTGTGTGTGTGCGCGTGAGGGAGGGCAAATATCCGCCACCGCCGCCGAGGTCGCAGATTCGCACAAAGCGGTCCATTTTCAAGCCCGTGGTTGCTTGTCTAAAAGTGTGCTAGGGCAATAGGTTCTTCTTGTCATTTTTCTTGGTAACGGTCATGGGCGGAATGACATTGGGTCCTGGGAATACTTTCGCACTTTATCTCAACCGAAGCGTCCGTATGGGCGACGACGCATTCGGCAAGTCGGTGGCACTGTCTTACGCGATTCCGCTGCTGCTGGCATATCTCCTAGGTTCACTTGCCGTTAGATATCATCCGCTCCGCGTCGGGCTGAAATGTATGGCTTTGTATGCTGTCGCGACCGCGTTCGGGTTTTCCTTCGCATCAACGTCCGATACGTTCTTCATCGCCTTCGTCCTGCACACCGTCGTCTCCGGTGCCCACATCACTGCGACGGTGTCGATCGCACAGCGATTACTGCCCCAAAATAAATTCGCCGGGGTTGGTGCAGGCGGCGGGATTATCGACGCAATCATCGGCATTTTCTTCGGCGCTGCACTTGGCCTGTTCATCGCGTCGATGCATCACGACTATCGGTATGTAATCCTGCTCCCCAGCGTGCTCGCGGTACTCACTTGTTTCAGATATCTGCGGATGCTGCAGCACATCGCCTGCGGAGGCGATGCCACCTTTCGGCCGCCGTAGTAAGGAAGCTGCACCAGAATACGCCAATCGATCCACGCCATACCCATCACAAACTGCTGTGAAAAGCGTAGAATATCTTCCCAACATCTCCGGTCGGTTGATCGATCATCCGCCGTCCTCCGTAACCAATCGAGCGTCACATGGTCAATTCCGTCGAAACTGTGGCCCCCGGCATCTGGCGAATTCGCATCGGAGAACCGGAGCCGTTCACGCCGCTGACCTATCGCACGGCGTCCAGCCGCCTAGATGGCCTAGCAAGCCTGCCGCCCATTCCGGAACCGCCTTTCGACTTGGACAGTGTGGTTGCCGACCTCACACCGCGCGGCCTCGCACTCGAACTCCCGACAAGGCCAGATGAGGATTTCTATGGCGGCGGATTGCAACTGAAATCGTTTCGACAGACCGGGCTACGGAAGCGGCTGTGTGTGAATTCCGACCCCGTGGCCGATACCGGCGACTCACACGCGCCAGTGCCCTTCTACCTGTCCACCGCGGGCTACGGGGTGTACATCGATACATTCCGCACCGCCACGATTTACTTCGCCTCGCACAGCCGCCATGGCGAATCCGCGGATGTCGCGTCTGGGACAAAGGGCATCAACACCGACTTTGACACTCTCTACGCGAGGGCCGGCTCCGGCCGCCGCGTAGAGATCGACATTCCTACTGCCCGAGGGGCGGACCTGTACATTTTTTCCGGCCCGTCAATGTTGGACGCTCTGCGGCGGTACGTGTTTTTTAGCGGCGGTGGCGCGATGCCTCCGTTGTGGGGTCTCGGTGTCTGGTATCGCTGCTACGGCTCGTTCGGCCAGGAAGCTGCGACCGACCTCGCAATGCGGCTGCGCGAGCGCGCCATGCCCTGCGACGTTTACGGCTTAGAACCAGGCTGGCAGTCGCACGCATACTCATGTTCATTCCTATGGGACCGGGTGAGATTCCCAGATCCCGAAACGTTCATCAATCGCATGACCGCCTCGGGGTTTCACCTGAACCTGTGGGAACATGCATTCACGCACCCAACTGCACCGTTTTACGATGAGCTGCGATTGTGTGCCGGCAGCCACGAAGTTTTTGAAGGCATCGTGCCGGATTTCACGACTGCCAATGCGCAGGCGTTGTTCAGCGAACATCACGAGGCGCTGGCCAGACAAGGAGTTTCAGGTTTCAAACTTGACGAGTGTGACGGATCAGATTTTATCAAGTCGCCGTGGACTTTCCCGGATCATGCCAAGTTCCCAGGCGGTCTCGATG
>JAQGHK010000195.1 GCA_028288875.1 Phycisphaerales bacterium
TTGGCGGCCGATTAACTGACAGACATTAATTACGTCGCCTTGCCCTAGGTCGGCACCAAGCTGTAGGCCGTCAGCCTGTTCGGCGAGATCGAATCAGTCAAAGCCACCAGCGACCTCTACACCGGCGTCGGCGGCGAAGTGGTCGCCATCAATGAAGCCCTCAACAGCAATCCCGGCACCGTCAACACCGACCCCTTCGAAGGCGGCTGGATGATCAAGATCAAGCCTGACGCCGGCGCTGAGGGTGAAAATCTGCTCGACGCCGCCGCCTACACCGCCTCGTCTGGGCACTGAACCGCTATTGTTTCCAACCCAGCGCAGCCGTTTTCGGGAATGCCTCGACATTTCTGAAAGCGGTCGCGTTTTCGTTGAACTTGCCGGTACTACCGGGGCAGGCTAAAATAGAGCGTTTGCTTCCTCCGTGGCAATTCCGCCGCGACGCAGGCATTCGCCCAACATGACGTCCACCATCGATCCCACCGCCGTCGCTGTTTCCAATGAGTCGATCTTCGCGCCCTCCGATACCTTCGCCCGCCGCCATCTGGGCGTGAGTGATGATGAAATTGCCGAGATGCTGAAGGTGGTGGGGTTTGAGTCGGTCGACGCCCTGATCGCCGCGACCGTGCCGGCGGCCATTCGTTCAAAGAAGCCGCTCAAGATCGGCGCGCCCAAGGCCGAGAACGAGATGCTGGTTGAGCTGAAGAAGCTCGCTTCCAAGAACAAGGTGTTCAAGAGCTACATCGGCCAAGGCTACAGCGACACGATCGTGCCGCCGGTGATCCTGCGGAACATCATGGAGAACCCTGGCTGGTACACGCAGTACACGCCGTACCAGGCGGAGATCAGCCAGGGCCGGATGGAAGCCCTGCTGAACTTTCAGACCGTCATCAGCGACCTGACGGCCCTGCCGCTGTCCAACGCCAGCTTGCTGGACGAGGCCACCGCTGCCGCCGAGGCGATGGCGATGTGCGTCGGCCTGAGCGACAACGCGCGCAAGGTTTTCTTCGTCGACGATCGCTGCCATCCGCAGACGATTGCAGTCGTTCGCACGCGTGGCGAGTCGATGGGAATTGAAATCCGCGTTGTGCCGATTAGCCGCGAGCATGTCGAAGTCGGCCAAGACATTGCCGGGGTGCTAGTGCAGTATCCAACCACGGACGGCGCGATTCTGGATTACGCCGAACTAGCCGAAAACGTGCACAAGGTCGGCAGTCTGTTGGTCGTGGCGACTGATCTGCTCGCCCTGACGCTGCTGAAAGCCCCGGGCGAATTCGGCGCGGACATCGCTGTCGGCAGCGCCCAGCGTTTCGGCGTACCGATGGGCTTCGGCGGCCCGCACGCCGGGTTCATGTCGACCAGGGAAACCTACGCCCGCAAAATGCCGGGCCGCCTCATCGGCGTCAGCAAAGACGCCCACGGCAATCCCGCAATGCGCCTGACGCTGCAAACCCGCGAACAGCACATCCGCCGCGAACGCGCGACCAGCAATATCTGCACCGCGCAGGTGCTGCTGGCCATCATGGCGGGCATGTACGCGACGTATCACGGGCCGGAAGGCCTGAAAACGATTGCCCGCCGAACCCACGCTTGCGCGAACGCCATCGCCGAAGCGGCCACCGCCGCCGGGCACCGCGTCGAGAGCGAATCGTTTTTCGATACGATCACGATCAAACTCGCCGGCGTGAGCGCCGATGAAATCCGCACCCGCGCCGTCAAGGCCGGCATCAACATCCGCGTGTACGACCAACAGACGATCGGCCTGAGCACGGACGAGACCACCACGCTTGCCGATTTAAAGGCCGTCAACGCCTTATTCGGCATGCAGGTCGATTCGACGCCGTCGATGGGCTCACTGGCATCGTCGCCGCTGGCCCGGACGTCGCCGTTCCTCGAACACCCGGTCTTCACGGCGTATCACACCGAGCACGAATTGCTCCGTTATATTAAGCGGCTCGAAGCTAAGGATCTGTCGCTCTGCCACAGCATGATTCCGCTGGGCAGTTGTACGATGAAGCTGAACGCGACGACAGAAATGATCCCGGTCACCTGGCCGGAGTTCGGCAAGCTGCACCCGTTCGCGCCGGCCGATCAATGGAAGGGTTACGCCCAGCTGTTCAAGACGCTGGAAAAATGGCTTTGCGATATCACGGGTTTCGCCGCCTGTTCGCTGCAGCCGAACGCCGGCAGCCAGGGCGAATATGCCGGCCTGCTCGCCATCCGCGGCTATCACCATGCGGCCGGCCACTCGTCCCGCGACGTCTGCCTCATCCCGACTAGCGCTCACGGCACGAATCCGGCCAGCGCGGTGATCGCCGGCTTCAAAGTTGTCGCCGTCGCGTGCGATAGTGAGGGCAACATTGACCTGACCGACTTGAAGGCCAAGGCTGAGCAGCACAAGGAACACCTCGCCGCGCTGATGATCACGTATCCGAGCACGCACGGCGTGTTCGAGGAAGGCGTCAAACAAGCCTGCAAAATCATCCACGACGCCGGCGGCAAGGTGTACATGGACGGCGCGAACATGAACGCGCAGGTCGGCCTGACCAGCCCCGGCGTCATCGGTGCCGACGTCTGCCACCTGAACCTGCATAAAACCTTCTGCATCCCCCACGGCGGCGGCGGCCCGGGCATGGGGCCGATCTGCTGCACGAAGCAACTCGCGCCGTACCTGCCGCACACGGACTTGACCGGCGAAGTGGTCAGCGCGGCCCCGTACGGCAGCGCGAGCATCCTGCCGATCTCGTACGTCTACATCGCCATGATGGGCAGCGAAGGCCTCAAGCAGGCGACCGAGGTCGCCATCCTCAACGCCAACTACATGGCCAAGCGGCTGGAGTCACACTACGGCATTCTTTATCGCGGCAAGGCTGGCACGTGTGCTCACGAGTTCATTGTCGACTGCCGTCCGTTTGAGAAGTCGGCCAACGTGAAGGTCGAAGACATCGCCAAGCGCCTGATGGATTTTGGATTCCACGCCCCCACCATGAGCTGGCCGGTGACCGGCACGCTGATGATTGAGCCCACGGAAAGCGAAAGCAAAGCCGAGCTCGATCGCTTTTGCGAAGCGATGGAAGCCATTCACGCCGAAATCGTCCGGGTTGAAACCGGAGCGCTCGATCCGCAGAGCAACCCGCTCAAGCTCGCCCCGCACACTGCGGAAGTGGTGGTTTCATCCGACTGGCAGCGCGCTTATACCCGTGAAGAGGCGGCTTTTCCCCTCGGCTGGGTGAAGGAGAACAAGTATTGGCCGCCCGTGGGCCGCATCGACAACGTCTTTGGTGACCGGCATCTGATTTGCACCTGCCCAAGCGTCGAGGAAGCAGCGGAGTCCTGAGCAGGATGTAGCGGAATTTATTTCACAAGTTCAAATAGTTTACTTGCCAGAGGTGTTGTTAACATTATAATTATAGCAATTATAATGTCTTTATGGTAACGGCACTTTTCAGGCAGTTTCTCATTCCTTCACCCAGGCTGCGCAACGGTTTTGCCCTGGCGATGATCGGCACTTGCGCCCTGCACGCGCAAGCTCCGGCAGGGTCACCGCTCAAGACCCTGGGATCTTCTCAGCCTCCGTCAGAAGCGGCTGCCAGCGGTGAAGAGGTGGCCACCATCAAGGTCAATTTCCCCAATACTCCGATCATGGGCATCATT
>JAQGHK010000201.1 GCA_028288875.1 Phycisphaerales bacterium
GTTCGGCCTGGTCTTCGCAACGAACCCCACTCACCCGGAATGGCCGCGGTTTTTCACGGCGTTGCAGCAGCAATCGGTTGCGCTTCAGCAGACCCGCGGCGACATCACCTTCGAAAGCTATTTCGATATCGGTCGCGGCCCCGGCAGTGAAGGCTTCAGTCGGCTCGTTGACGACGTCCGCGCTCACCGCGTCGCGGGGCTTCTATTGATGCCAGGCATTCACGACTTGGCACAAGACGGACCGCTGGGGTCATTGTCGGTACCCAATGTTTTCGTCTGCGGCGACCCGAGTGTCGGCCGCGTGCCGTCGGTGGCGACCGATGGCTTCGATTTATGCGACCGCATGGTGCAGTCCCTGCGTGACCTCGGCCGCAGCCGGCTGGCCGTCGTAGCCATGGCGGGCAATTCCGCCGGGCACCGCGCTTATCTGATCAAAAACAACGTGCCCTCGCGGCCGCACTGGGTGCAGACCGTCGGCCGTGAAAATGTGGCAGACGTCCGCGGCCTGGTCACGCTCCTGATGGACTATCCCGCAGACGAGCGGCCGGACGGCCTGATCGTGCTGGATGACAACCTGACCGAGCATGCCGTCGGCGGCCTGATCGAAGCCGGCGTCACCATCGGCCGCGATATCGATGTCGCCGCCCACTGCAACTGGCCGTGGGCAGTCGCCAGTGCGGTGCCGATCCAGCGCGTCGGCTTCCACACGGGCCACATCCTCTCGGCGTCATTGAACGCTATCGAATTGCTGCGAAATCATAAAAAGCTGGCGGCGGAGCAAGTGACCGTGCCGGCATTGTTTGAATCAGAACTGAATCGACCTTGGCAGGCGGCCGAGTTCGGCGGGATTTAAGGAGGCAACCATGTCTAAGAAGAATAAAGGCTTTACGCTGGTCGAACTTTTAGTGGTGATCGGAATTATCGCACTATTGATCTCGATTCTGTTGCCGTCGCTGAACAAGGCGCGCGACTTTGCGAAGGGTATCAAGTGCCTATCCAACCAGCGGCAGCTCTTCCTGGCGATGCGGATGTACTGCAACGACTCCTACAAGTCGGGCAAGGTCATCTCGTCCGACGTCTGGGTGCCCACCAACACTCCGCCGGCCCCGCTGACCGTGGGCAAGACGCCGACCGTTTTTGGCACGACGTCAGTGGACCGAACCGGATCGGAATGGACGATCCGGCTCATGTCATCCCGGTATATCAAGAGCTACACGGCGTTCCGTTGCCAGGCCTTGGACTTTAATCGTGAGCAGTTCGGTGTCGTCGAGGCGAATGACGAGCAGATGGGTTACGGCATGCGGCGTCTGATCGACTTCAACAACAACGCGCCGGCCGACTACATCAAGGCGAACGCGTACACGCCGCCGACGCCGTCGGAGTTTCCGCTGATCGCCGATTCCGTGCGAATCAATGGCAGCGACACAAACTCGACGCTCTTCAACCCGCCGTACCAGGTGTACACGCTGACTGGCTACAACCAGGCCGTTCATCTGCGGCACGCCAAGGCCGCCAACGTGTTGTTTGCCGACGGCCATGCCGAAGCGTTGTCGCTGGATCGGTTCCGTTCGATGCCGCGTCGCGACGGGCAGTTCACGAACTCAATCATCGACGAAAAGGGCAAGGCCCAAAGCGTGCTGGCGCCGTAAGACTTCCATAAGAAATCATGTCTGAGCCGAGTCGAAGGCTCAACGAATACCAAGTGCGTGAGGGGCCGGCCGGAGCGGACGAGTGTCGTCCGACGGACCATAAGCCGGCCAATGTTTTTCATGTCGAGCGAAGTAAGAGTGAGGGAGAATATGAAATCGTTTCTGATCAAGTCCGTGCTGTCTGTTGCGGTAATGACGGGGTTTGCGGCCAGCGCGAAAGCGGCCGTCATCTTGGTTGACTACGGCGACACGTTCACCACCGACTTTACGAGTGGCACCTGGAACAATCAGGGCAGCGCCACCAATAACAACACGCTGACCAATCTGCTGGACACCGCCGGCACGGCCACGGGTATCCAGGCGGCCGCCGTCGGCTTCAACGGCTACGCGGGCACCGGCGGCGTGACGCCCATGACCGGCACCGCCGCCACGACGTACCTGACCAATGCCAACACGGCCGTCAGCGCGTCGACCGATTACATCTTCACGGGCGGCACGTCGACGATCACCCTGACGGGCCTGAACCTTCAGTCGACCTACACCTTCGGTCTCTTCGGTGATCGGAACGGCGCGGGGCCGCGTACTACTTCGTACACTGCCACGGGTGTGAACACGGCGACCGGCAGCCAAGACTCGTCGTTCAACACGGCGAACGTCGTGACCCTGGCCAGCATTGCGCCGACGCCGACCATCGGCTCGCCGACGACCGGCACGATCGTTTTGACCGTTGCCGTAGTTGCACCGAATACTGCAACGTTCGCTTACCTGAACGCGCTGCGGATCGATTCGGCCGCTACGCCTGAACCCGCCAGCCTTACGGTGTTGGCCGGCGGCGGGATGATGCTCCTGCGTCGGCGTCGCGCCCGCTAAGCTTTGGCGGTTTGACGAAAACAAGGCCTGGCGTCCGTTTCGCGCCAGGCCTTTTTCGTCGAGATATTTTGGCGCTTCCAGCCTCCTTCTCCGGATCTGCATCATGGCCTACTCCTTGTCGTCCGCTCGCCGATGTCTCACCGCGCTGGCCGCGCTCGCCCTGGCCGCTCCGCTGTATGGGGCGGGCGAGGTGACCGCGGACGTTGAAGTCTTCTATCCCGTGCCCGCCGGCGGCCGAAGCGGAGGCGTGGCGGCGATGGGCGCGACGAAGATGGAAGCGGCAGCCGACTCGGCCACCGACAAAATGATCCGCGTCACGGGCTCCAAAGATCCGATCGGCGGGGCGTGGTGGTTTCCGAATCACCTGCCGATGACGACCGCTGAGGCCCATGTCGGCGATAAGGCCGCCCGGCTGGTAATCGAAGTCGACGCGGCCACGCCGACGAAAGCGGCCGTCAATGTCCGCTGGCGGTTCCCGGACGGTAAGAGCGGCGAGGACCAGAGCAGCGGCGACGTGCAGCTTAAGCCTGGCACGCCGACGCGTATCACGCTGCC
>JAQGHK010000250.1 GCA_028288875.1 Phycisphaerales bacterium
TCTCACTGATGTTTTCTCACGCGTTCAAATTTCTCTGCTACCTGGTGGTCGGCCTGCAAATGGCTGCGACTCTGGCGTCCTCACAGGGGCTCATGCTCTGCGTTCACGCCAATGGCTTTTCTCAGATTGAAAACCGTGCGACGCACCAGGAATGTGCCGACGATCAATCGCATCCGCCGACGGCGGATTCTGCGGTCGGCGAGTCGGATGAGGATTGCGTCGATCTGCCCATCGGGAACGAGCGGGCCGCGACACTGAACGGCGATCAGCTTGCTTCAATCTACGCCAGTCACGGTGATTTTCTGGCAGTCCTTCCGCCGTGTTTGCAGGCCGTGTCGGAACCGTCATCCCAGACGTTTGCCCGCGCGGCCATGAGCGATACGCCCGTTACCGACGGCGCGCTGCAATCGCTCAATAGCATCATTCTCGTGATCTAATTCCGTGTCCGTTCTTTCGCGTGGGCCATTGATGGCTCACGTTTTGTGGCGTTGCGCGCGGCGATCGTTCCGATCCCGCCCCCGGTCCGGGCACGCCTCACGAACCGACACCGCTTCAAGGAAGCATTCATGAAATCGTTCAAATCCGGGGCCTTGGCCTTGGCCGTGGCGACCGCCGTGTGTGGCTGTGCGCCGATGCCGAAGATCCAATCGTCGGAACAGGCCGCGGCCGTCGCCCACGGCATCGCCGACCCGTTCGAGTTCAAGACCGAGCGGGAGCCGATCGACATCGCCGATGCCACGGCCGATCCCGCCGCCTTGCCGTTCGATCAGGCCGTGCGGCGGGCGCTGCGCCATTCGCCGACGGTGCAGGCCGCACTCGCCCGGGTGCGGCAGGCGCAGGCGGAATCGCAGCAGGCTCGGCTGCTGCCGAATCCGGTGCTGGCCGTCGCCGTGAAGTTCCCGACCGGCAGCGGCAAGGCCGATATCGAGGCGAGCATTGCGGCCGACCTGCTGTCGCTGCTGCTGAAGCCTGGCCGGATCTCCGCGGCGGATCAGCGGCTGCGGCGGTCGGTCGCCGATTCGCTGGCCGTCGTGCTCGACGTGCTGGCGGAAGTGCGGCAGCAATACTCGAAAGCCCAAGCGCTGGCCGCGCAGGTGGCGATCGATCAGGCACGGCGAGACATTCTGACCGAACTGCTACGACTGACCGACGCCCGGCTCCGGGGCGGAGAGGCCACACGCCTAGACGCCCTGACGCTGCAAAGCCAGGCCGCGTCACTTGAAGCCGAACTGTTAAGTAGCCGGTCAGAAGAGCGGCAGGCCCGACTGGAACTCGCCCGGCTGATCGGCGAGCCGACCTCGACGGCCACATGGACGTTGGACGTCTGGGCCGCCCCCGCGCCGGCGTCGGCCGATGAATCGGCCATGCTGAAAATCGCAATCGAGCGCCGGCCGGAATTGCAATCGGTCGTCTGGGAATTGGCCGCGCTCGGGCAAGAGATAAAGGTCGCGCGGTTCGGGATATTTATTGAAGGCAGCGACGCAGGCGTCGCGGCGGAGCGCAGCGGCGGCTCGTGGACCATCGGGCCGGCCGGTGCGATCGCCATTCCGGTATTCGACACCGGCCAAGCCCAGCGCGCGGCGATTTCCGCTCGCGTGATCGAACAGCGGCACGAACTGACTCGCCTGGAGCGGCAGGTAGTGCAGGACGTTCGCATCGCCATGGAGCAGTGGCGATCGTCCAAGGCCGCACTGTCGCAGATCGATGAACGGCTTATTCCGTTGCAGAACGAACGGCTGAAGCAGGCGACGAGTTCCTACAAACAGGGCGTCGGTGATGTCCTGGCCGTTCGGCTCGCCGAGCAGGATTTGCAGCAGGCCCGCTCGCAGCAGGTTGATCTGCAGGAGCAGGTGTCGCAGGCCTCCTATCGGCTGCTGCGTGCGATTGGCGGCGCCATGCCTGCCGCCGCGCCGGTCGCGAGCGTCGATCAAACCCTCACTCATAGCTCTGGAAAATCCCAATGAAGAATCAACGAACCGTTCGATCCTGCCTCGCGATCGCCATGGCCATCGCGGCCAGTCAATCCGCTTTCGGCCAGGGTCATGATCACGATCATGGCGCTGCTGGCGCCGGTCATGAAGAGCATGATGAGGCACAAAGTGAGGCGCACGTGGATGAAGTCACGCTGAGCGACGCGGCCATCCGGCAGAACAACGTGCGCATTCAGCCGGCTGAACTGAAGGCCCTGACCAGCAGCGTCCTGACGCCGTCGCGGGTCGCTTTCAACAGCGAAGCGATGGCCCATGTCGGCTCGATCGTCAGCGGGCGCGTCGCGGAACTGAAAGTTCGAGTCGGCGATCAGGTGAAGAAAAATGATGAACTGCTCATCATCGAAAGCCCGGAGTTCGGCCGCGCCCAGGGAGAGTTTCTTCGCCTGCGGATGGAATCGCAGATCGCCGCAGACGCGGTGGAACTGGTGAAAGATGCGTACACGCGGGCCAAGGCGCTGTTCGATGAGTCGCAGGGCATCGCGCTCTCTGAAGTACAAAAGCGGCAGGCCGACTACCGAAGTGCGGTCGGCAATGCGGCAAGCACCAAAGCCGCATTGCAGGCGGCGGAAAACGGGCTGCGCCTGTACGGCCTCACTGCGGAACGTATCGAGCAATTGGCCAAAACCGGCGCGATCAATCCGCGGTTTGAAATCCGCGCACCGATCAGCGGTACGGTCATTGATCGCGAGGTAACGCTCGGCGAACTGGTGTCGCCGGACAAGGAAAAGCTGCTGGTGCTGGGCGACATGAGCTCGGTCTGGGTACTGGCGGATATTCCCGAAGCCAAGCTCGGCGACATCGGCGTCGGCAGCCCGGCCGAAGTGCAACTTGCCACGCAGCCGGGCGAATCGATTCATGGCGAAGTGTCGATGGTCTCCCCTGAAATCGATGCAGTGACGCGCACGGCGCGCTTGCGCATCGCGATCCCGAACGCCCACGGAACGCTCCGGCCGGGCATGTTCGCCAAGGCGCTGATCTTCAATCGCAACAAGGCCGCCGCGTCGGTCGCCGTGCCTGAAGAAGCGGTGCTGACGGTCGAAGGAAGGACCAGCGTTTTTATTCCGGTCGAGGGTGAGCCGAACACCTTCGCACCGCGCCAGGTCACCGTCGGCCGGCCGGTCAACGGCTTTGTTCCCATCCAATCAGGCCTCAATGCCGGCGACCGCGTCGTCGTGGCGGGGGCGTTCATTCTCAAAGCCGAACTCGGCAAATCGGAGGCCGGTCATGAACACTAAACGCATCGCAATGTTATCCATCCTTTCGCTCGGTGTCGCGCTGGCGAATGGCTGCGCTGCCAGCGCGAACGATTCCGCCGCGCGAAATGCCAAGTTGATCCCGTCGGAGACGCTGGTGCTCGACCAGCCGGCCGTTCGCGAATCGGAAGGCACTTTGCACGTAACAGGCAATGTGCGGCAGCAGGACTTTTCCCCAGTCCGATCGCCCGGGCACGTTCACGTGCAGATGACCGATCATGCCGGCAGTGTTATCACATCGACGGCGGCGCGGCTCACACCGCCGCCGGGTCGAAAGACACCGCGCACGCCCGATCCACGGTCGGCCGTTTATCACGCCCATCTGCCCGGCCCGCTGCCGGAAGGCAGCGCGCTGCGCATCGTCGTGTGCAACCAAGACCACCGGTCCGCCGATCACCCGGAGTAAAAGTAGATGCTTGAATCGATCTTAAGATTGTCCATCCAGCATCGCTGGGTGGTCGTGCTGTTCGCGGTGGTAATTGCGGCCTTTGGCGTTCGTTCGATCGGCAAGCTGCCGATCGACGCCGTGCCGGACATCACGAATAACCAGGTGCAAATCAACACGGTCGCGTCGTCGCTCTCGCCGATTGAGATTGAGAAGCAGGTGACGTTCTCCATCGAGACGTCGCTGGCTGGCATCTCCGGACTGGAAAGCACGCGGTCGCTCAGCCGCAATGGTTTTTCGCAGGTGACGGCCGTCTTCGGCGACAACGTCGACATCTATTTCGCCCGCCAGCAGGTAAACGAGCGGCTGAGCCAGGCGAAGGAGAGCCTGCCCCCCGGAGCCGAGCCCGCCATGGGGCCGATCTCGACCGGCCTCGGCGAGATTTACATGTACACCGTTGAGTACGAGCACCCGCGCGGGAAGGGCGCGACGATCGACGACGGCAAACCCGGCTGGCAGTCCGACGGCAGTTATCTTTCGCCCGAAGGCAAAACGCTTCTCACCGATGTGGAACTGGCCGCCTATCTGCGTGAGGTGCAGGATTGGATCATCCGCCCGCAGTTGAAGGGCGTGAAAGACGTCGCCGGGGTGGACGCGATCGGCGGGTACGTGAAGCAGTATCACGTTCAGCCTGATCCGATGAAGCTGGTGAGCTACGGCCTAACCTTTCACGACGTTCTTGGCGCGATGGAAGCGAACAACGTCAGCACTGGCGCGGGTTATGTGGAGCATAAGGGCGAAAGCTATCTCGTCCGCGTGACCGGCCGAATCGATCGCATGGAGCAGATCGGCGAGATCGTCGTCGGCACGCGTTCCGGGACGCCGATTTATGTGCGCGACGTCGCCGACGTGCTGATCGGGCGCGAGCTGCGCACTGGATCGGCCAGTGAAAACGGCGAAGAAGTCGTCGTCGGCACGGCCGTCATGTTGCTGGGGGCGAACAGCCGCACGGTGGCCGCCGCTGTCGATGGGAAAATGGCGGAGATCAATCACAGCCTGCCGCCGGGCATCCGCGCAAAGACCACGCTGAACCGCACGACGTTGGTGGATGCCACGATCCAGACGGTGCAGAAAAACCTGCTGGAAGGCGCGATCCTGGTGGTCGTGGTGCTGCTGCTGATGCTCGGCAATGTCCGCGCAGCGTTGATCACGGCGTGTGCCATTCCGCTGTCGATGTTGATGACGTCGATCGGCAT
>JAQGHK010000267.1 GCA_028288875.1 Phycisphaerales bacterium
CTGAGCTAAGCGCGGATGCTTTTTTAGAATTACCGCCGGCCCCGGGACAACCGTCCCGGGGCCGGCTTCGTTTCCGGGCGGCGTGCAGTGGAGTCAGTCATGATCGTAGTGATGAAACAGGGCGCGACATTGGATCAAGTCGATCAGGTCGCCAAACGGGTGCGAGAGATGAAACTGAAAGACCAGGTCATCGTCGGGCAGGAACTCACCGTGGTCGCAGTGGTGGGCGACGACCGCTTCAAGGATCGCAACGCGTTCGAAGTGATGGACGGCGTCGACCGCGTCGTTCCGATTCTGTCGCCCTACAAAAGGGCCAGCCGCGAAGGGCGGCCGGGGAAAACGGTGATCACGTTCCCGGGCGGCGCGACCATCGGCGGCACGCAGATTCCGGTGATCGCCGGGCCGTGTAGCGTGGAAAGCCGTGAGCAGATTGTTGAGATCGCCCACATGATGAAGGCCGCCGGCGCCGTCGGCCTGCGCGGCGGGGCGTTCAAGCCGCGCACCAATCCCTACAGCTTCCAAGGCATGGGCGAGGAAGGGCTGAAGCATCTGGCGCAGGCGCGTGCCGAGACTGGCCTGTTCATCGTGACTGAAGTCATGAGCATCGATCAGGTGGATCTCGTCTGTGAATACGCCGACGTGCTGCAGATCGGCGCGCGGAACATGCAGAACTTCAATCTGCTCAGCCGTGTTGGCGAAACGAATAAACCTGTGCTTCTCAAACGCGGCATGAGCGCCACGCTGGAAGAATTCCTTCTCGCCGCCGAGTACGTGCTGGCCCGCGGTAATCCGAATGTGATTCTCTGCGAGCGCGGCATCCGTACGTTCGAAGACTACGTTCGCAACACGCTGCCGCTGGCGATCGTGCCGGCTCTGCACGCGCTGACGCATCTGCCAGTCGTGGTCGATCCGAGCCATGGCACCGGCAAGGCCGATCTGGTCGAGCCGATGTGCCGGGCCGCGGTAGCCGCGGGGGCGGATGGCCTGATCATCGAAACGCACACGAACCCGGCCAAGGCGATGACGGACGGGGCCCAGAGCCTCACACCGGCGGCCTTCGCGGCGATGATGAAAAGCACCGCCCGCATCGCGGCGGCGGTCGATCGGACGATGTGACGGCTAGGGCCAAGTAGGACCCATCGCGCGTCCGCGCGGCGACGCGATATCCGCTCTGGTCCCCTCTCCCGGTATTGCCGGGAGAGGGTTAGGGTGAGGGCTGGCGACGACCGAATTGATCGAAACTAAATCCGGTCGACGTTCGTAGCCGCTCGGTCGAAGCCCTCACCCTGCCCTCTCCCGGCAATACCGGGAGAGGGGATATTCGGTGCCAACTCGGCAAAGACGGCGCTCTTTCACACCACGGGTCGCGCAAAGCGCACCTGTCACGCCCGCGGCGTCTTCAGCCGGCGGCTGGATTCTCGATACGCCCCCGGCGTGGTGCTGAACCGCCGTTTGAACAGATAGCTGAGGTATTGAACATTCGTCAGCCCGCACCGCGTGGCGATCTGCTTCAGCGGCAGATCGGTCGACTCCAGCAACTCGGCCGCGTGCTGCAGCTGAACGCGCCGGATTTCCTCGTGCGGCGTGTGGCCGATCAATAGCCGGAAGCGGCGATCGAGCCACGACCGCGAGGCCGGCACCTGCTGCAGCATCGCGTCCACGCGTAGCCCGTTGCAGGCATGTTGGCGGATGATCCGCAGCGCGGCTGCCACTTGCGGGTCTTCGACGGTCAGCACGCGCGTGGATTTCCGGGAGACGACATGACGCGGCGGCAATCGCTCGCAGGTCACGCGCGGCCGTTGCCCGTGCATCAGCCGGTCCAGCCGCTCGGCGGCCCGGTAACCGATGCCCAAGGCGTCCGGGCGAACGCTGGAGAGTGGCGGGTCGCACATGCCGCAAAGCAGCTCGTCATCATCCACGCCCACCACCGCCACCTGCTGCGGCACGCGCAGGCCCAATCGTCGCGCGGCCTCCAGCACGTGCCGGCCGCGAACGTCATTGCAGGCGAACACGCCCAGCGGCGTCGGCTGGGCGCTCAGCCATCCGGCGAGCATGGCCTGTTCCTCGGCCCACGGCAGCACGCCGCGACCGCGCCAGCGGCTTTCGTAGACGGCGGCGTCGGATCGTTCGAGGCCCAGGGCGTCCATGAAGCCGTCCCGCCGATGCTCCGCCCACGGCTCGGCCGCGAAGCCGCAATACGCGAAGTGCATCAGCCCGCAGGCGCGCAAATGCTCGGCCGCCGTTCGGCCGATCTGCTGGTCGTCGGAGATGATGCGCGCAAAGCCCAGCCCGTCGTGCTGATCGTTCAGATCAATGACCGGCACTTTCAGCCGCCGGAACGCGCGGGCTACCGCCGGCGTCGTCGGGCGGCTAATGATGCCGTCCCACGCCTGCTTCAGCAGCCAGGCCGGCGGCGGGGCGTTCAGCTCGTGCTGTTCGACGAACATCGACCAGCGCGTTTTCGATTTCGCATAATCGGCGATGCCGGCCTGGATATCCCGGCCGTACGCGTTAGATGTTTCTACCAGCACGGCCACACGCGGCGGACGCTGGTCGCGCGGCACCCGGGCTTTTCGTGCGGGTTTGGGAGAAGTCGCCATAAACCACGGATCGTAAGAACTAAATTAGAAATCGTATCATGCCTCCGAAGGTTTTCGAGGACAATAGCATCTGGTCCGGTCGACGCCGCTCGTGCGGCAGCAGCCGGCGGAGATGGATCTGGAGTTCGCAATGAAGTTAGCCGGATGGATGGCGATGGTGTTGATCTCAAGCGCGGTCGGTTTTGCCCGGGCCGATGCACCGGCGCGGCAGCGGCCGGCGGCGCTCACCAGCGTGACGATTCAGGACGCCTTCTGGAGCCCGAAGCGCGACCTGTGGCGGCAGACCACGATCACCGACTGCCTGAACAAGTTCGAGAAAGATGGCGCGCTCACCAACTTCGACCTCGTGCGCGACGGCAAAGAGGCCGGCATCCATCACGGCGCGCCGTGGTTTGACGGGCTGGTGTATGAAATGATCACCGGCGCGTCCGGCTTCCTCGTGACGAATCCTGATCCGCAACTTGAAGCGCGGCTCGACGGCTACATCGACCGCATCGCCGCCGCCGCCGCTCGCGATCCCGACGGTTACCTGAACACCTACACCACAGCCAAGGAACCCACGCACCGCTGGGGCGCCAATGGCGGGAACGATCTTTTCCAGCACGATCTCTACAACGCCGGCTGCATGGTCGAAGCGGGCGTGCATTACTACCGTGCCACCGGCAAAACAAAGCTGCTGGCGACCGGCGTCCGCATGGCCAATTACATGTGCGATGTGATGGGGCCGGCGCCGAAGAAGAACCTCATCCCCGGCCATGCGATTTCGGAGTTGTCGTTTTTTGAACTGTATCAACTGCTGGCGGCCGAACCCGCGCTCAAAGCGAAGCTCGGCGGCGATCTGGATGAGACTCGTTTTCTAAAGCTGGCGCAGTTCTGGATCGATGCCCGCGGCCACCACGAGGGCCGGAAAGATTTCAACGCTTACGACCAGGACCATGTTCCTGTCGCCGAGCAGCAGACGATCGAAGGGCACGCCGTGCGCGCCACGCTGCTCGCCTCGGCGATCACGGCCATCGGCCGCGACGGCGGCCGGCCCGACTATCTGCCGATCGCCGATCGCTGGTGGACGGACATGGCGACCAAGCGCACGTACCTCACCGGCGGCGTCGGCGCCAGCGCCGAAGCCGAAAATTTCGGGCCGGACTATTTCCTGCCCAACGACGGCTATGCCGAAACCTGCGCGGCGGTCGCACGGGCGTTTTTTGACCAGCAGATGCTCCAGTGCACGGGCAACGCCGCCGCGGCCGATGAACTGGAACGGGCGCTCTACAACGGCGCGCTCAGCGGTGTGTCGGCGGCGGGCACCAGCTACTTTTACGAGAACCCGCTGAAGGCCGATCCGAAGCGCAACCGCTGGGACTGGCATGGCTGCCCTTGCTGCCCGCCGATGTTCCTTAAATTGATGTCCGCGATGCCGGGCTACATTTATTCCACGGACGATCACGGCCTGTTCGTGAACCTGTTCGTCGGCTCGACCGTCAAGGCCAAGATCGGCCAGACCGATGTGACGCTCACGCAGACGTCCGGCTATCCGTGGTCGGGCGACGTGATGATGAAGGTCGACGTGAAACAGCCCGCCACGATGCGGCTGCGCGTGCGGATTCCGGAATGGTGCCGCCCGGCCGTTGCGGACGCGCTCTATCGGTCCGACCGGGAGCCGGCGCTAGACGCGTTCACGCTGGCCGTGAATGGCCAAGCGGCCAACTACACCGTCGAGCGGGGTTACGCCGTCGTTGATCGCACCTGGCAGGGCGGCGACGTGGTTTCGGTGAAGATCGATGTGTCGCCACGCCGAATTCTGGCTCACCCGATGGTGGCCGAGGACCGTGGCAAAATGGCGCTGGCGGCGGGGCCGCTGGTG
This sequence comes from Phycisphaerales bacterium, assembly GCA_028288875.1. Classification (GTDB taxonomy): domain Bacteria; phylum Planctomycetota; class Phycisphaerae; order Tepidisphaerales; family Tepidisphaeraceae; genus RYN-431. The sequence continues at coordinate 4,462 of JAQGHK010000267.1, forward strand.
TACTGCCTGGAATCGACCGATCAGGGCAATCCCGTAGGCCAATCTCCGGCCGCCCAATCCTTCGACCAGACCACGCTCTCGACCGACGGCCCGCTCGGCACCGAAATGCGTGCCGACCTGCTCGGCGGCGTGCGCGTGATCACTGGCCAAGCTGCCCGCAAGGACGGCGATAACGCGGCTAAATCGTTCAATTTCACCGCCATTCCTTTTTTCGCCACCGCTAACCGCGGCCCGCGCTCGATGGCGGTCTGGGTTCCCGTGGCTACGGAAAACCGGCCTGGGTAAACGGATCGGATGGTGTGCCCCGACGATTCGGGGCGACGGTCTATGCCGGACAATAAATTAAAGGAGAGCCGCATTTTCCTTTCAGATCCGGCCGGGCTGGGATAGATTCTCGCGCGGCGAATCACCTCTTGGGACGTTTTGCTCGGAAACGAAAAGTCGCGTGTGTGCTGCTGCATCCAGTCTGTTTGCGGTTCGCTGGCGGGGGCCAATGTCTGCGTTTAGCCGAAGTTCTGAAAGTCGTCGCGCGCGGGTGAGCTGGACTCAGTGTCGCCGGCGCGGCGTCG